>JAYVCM010000064.1:0-3540 GCA_043749955.1 Limisphaerales bacterium
TATTCCGACACGACGCTGCAATGCGCCACGTTCGGCGGCCACTTGGAAATTTTGGAGGTGGACGAACTCGCCGCGCTGCGTCGCGACGTTTCTACAAAACAAATCAAGGAACGCGTCGCCAAGTTCAAAAAAGTTTTCGCCGTGCAGTCAGATTGTTCGCAAGCTGAACTTGAACGTGCCGCCAAAACTTCCGTCGCTCTTGACCGCTTGGTGAAGGAACACGACCTCGGCTCGCTCGCTTATTTTTACAGTGGCACGGGCAACGCGGAAAATGAAGACGCCATCAGTTCGATCATTCTTGGAAATTCGCTGCTCACGGCGCGCGGCATTCCTGTCGCGGGCGAATACGAGGTGAAGAACGCGCAGGCCATGAAAATCATGGACACCTTCGGCGTCGGTGGTTCGTTCACGGAATACTACGCGATGGATTTTGCGGACGACGTGGTGCTGATGGGCCACGATGGGCCGGGGCACATCGCCATCGCCGAAGGCAAGACGAAGGTTCGTCCGCTGAAAGTGTTTCACGGCAAAGTGGGCCGGGGACTCTCGGTGGAAATGTGCGTGAAGCACGGCGTGGTGACGCTGCTTTCCGTCGTGGAGACGGCGGGCGGAAAATTAAAACTGCTGGTGGCCGAGGGCGAATCTGTGCCCGGCCCAATTCTGGAGATCGGCAATACGAACAGCCGTTACCGTTTCAGCCTCGGCGCGCGGAAATTTGTGAACGACTGGAACGCGCATGGCCCGGCGCATCATTGCGCCGTCGGCGTCGGCCACATCGCGGACAAAATTGACAAGCTTGGCAAGCTGCTGGGCGTCGAGGTGGCGCGCGTGTGTTGAACGAATAATCTCAAAATTGTTTTCACTTCCGGACTGCATGAAATCGAAGCAGCCAATTGAGTCGCTGATTTTGAACCTGCGCAATCAGAAGGTGATTCTGGATGCGGACTTGGCGGAGCTTTATGACGTGCCGACGAAACGGCTCAACGAACAGGTGAAGCGCAATGCCGAGCGGTTTCCGGATGATTTCATGTTTCAACTGACCGCGCAGGAATGGAGCAACTTGAAGTCGCAGATTGCGACTTCAAGTTTAGAAAAACCACAAGCCGAGAGTGTTGTGTCGAACTGGTCGCAATTTGCGACCAGTTCCAAACGGCATCGGGGAGCGGCTTATCGGCCAACGGCCTTCACCGAACACGGCGCCATCATGGCGGCAACGATTTTGAACAGTCCCGAAGCCGTGGCCATGAGCGTGTTCGTGGTGCGGGCGTTCATGCAGATGCGCGAGCAACTGGCGGCGAACGCGGCGATCCTCAAACGGCTCGCGGAAATTGACAAGACCTTGCTGGAACACGATTCGGCGCTGCGGGCTGTCTGGGAAAAATTGCAGCCGCTCCTCGCGCCGCCGCCGGAACCGCCAAGACGCCGCATCGGTTTCAACCGCGAGAATGAATGAATTGCCCTGCCGCCGTCACGGACGCATCATGCCGGTGACGGCGGGATGAAGCCTGGAAGAATCCTGCCCTGAAAATATGAACATCGAACATCCAACATCCAACACTCAACATCCAGTGCGGACACGAACACGCACCTTTGGATGTTCGTTGTTGGATGTTGGATGTTGGATGTTTGTTTCTTCCTAACCGAGCCATGCCCGCCACCGCCACACCCGTAGTTTTGCCGGACATCCAGCACGCGACGGATTCCGCCGCCGATCTGGATCCGGGTTATCTCGTCATCTGCTGGGACGACCCCGTGAACCTGATGGATTATGTGACGCATGTCTTTCAGGTCGTCTTTGGCTGGGAGAAAAAGAAGGCGGAGAAGCACATGCTCGAGGTGCATCGCCAGGGCAAAAGCGTGCTGGCCCGTGAAAGTCTGGAGAAGGCGGAGTTCTACGTTCACCAGCTTCAGAAATACACCTTGAACGCCACCCTGGAGCGTGACGGAAAATGAAACTCCTGCGCCGGTCCGGTGAAAAATATGAACTGGAGTTTCCCATCGAGGAAAAGGCGCTGCTGCTCCATCTGCTGAAGCTCTACCCGCTGGTGCCGCCAACGTATCATCAACTGACGAAGGATAAAAAACTTCCGCGGCGCGAGGAGAACCAGCAGTTGCTCGACGAGGCGCTGGCGGCACGGCGCGCACTGAACAAAAAAGAAATTTTGGCGCTGATGAGTCACCCGGGGCGTTTCAAAGAGGCCGACGGCACCAGCAAAGCTGTCTTCACCCGCGGTGAATTGGAGTGGTTGCTGCAAGTCATCAATGACATCCGGGTCGGGAGCTGGATCGCGCTAGGCTCGCCCGGTTACGAACAGGAAAATAAGCCGCGCCGCGGCGCGCAGTCCACCCGCGATCTGATCTTCATGGAACTGGCCGGGGCGTTTGAGATGTTTTTTCTCGGCCTCATCAACGGCGACATGCCGCCCGAAACCGAGGAGTGAGCGATGCCCGCGATGTTGAGCCAGCGCCTCTGGTTTCCCGACGCGAACGCAGCGGACGCCGATGGCTTGGTCGCCGTGGGCGGCGACCTCGCGCCGGAGCGGTTGCTGCTGGCGTATCGGCACGGAATTTTTCCGTGGAGCGTGAAGCCCATCACCTGGTGGTCGCCCGAACCGCGCGGCATCATTCCGCTGGCTGAATTTCATGTCTCCGCCAGCCTCGCCAAATTCATCCGCCGCGGTCCGTTTGAAATCACGCTGAACAAATCTTTCCGCGAAGTTATGACTGCGTGCGCCGCACCCGGCCAGAAACGTGGCGGCGTCTGGATCACCCCTGAATTAATCGCGGCCTACACGCGGCTGCATCAGCTCGGCCACGCGCACAGCGTCGAGTGCTGGCGGAACGGAAAACTCGTCGGCGGCATCTACGGCGTGGCGGTGGGCGGACTGTTCGCGGGCGAATCCATGTTTCATCGCGCGGACAACGCCTCCAAGATCGCGTTGTGGCATCTGGTGGAACGCTTGCGTGAACGCCATTTTGCCTTGTTCGACATCCAGATGGTGACGGCGGCGACGAAGCCATTCGGCGCGCGGGAAATTTCGCGGGCGGACTATCTGGCGCGGCTGGCGAAAGCGGTGGAATTGAAATGCACATTTTGAACACAAAACCCGCTCGCCGTCCGGCGTTGGGTCTGCCAAGGTGACGCACATTGAAAATTTCCGTGAACATCCAACATTCAACATTCAACATCGAACATCCAGTGTGGGCGCGAATCCGTGCCGTTGGATGTTCGATGTTGAATGTTGGTTGTTGGATGTTTTCCTGTGTTTGTGCTGTTTCAATTTTGCTCGTCACCACAGCGCACGCCGAACGCGCCGTCCTTCCCGCCATTCCCGCCGGCCGCCTCGTGGACACCAACACGCTGGCGCAGATTTTTGACGCGGTGAAAACGCCGTTCAAATACGGCGTCGTGATCAGAGGCGCGGACACGAACGAGCTGGTGGACTGCCCCACGGTTTTCCGCAGCGGCAAACATTGGTATATGATGTATGTCGCCATCAGCAACAAGGTCGGCTACCAGACCTTCCTCGCGCGCAGCGA
>JAYVCM010000065.1:0-2836 GCA_043749955.1 Limisphaerales bacterium
TTTTTCGTGGACGTTCCCTACGAAGGCGAAATCGTCCGCGCGCGATTTGCGGGCGGAGCGCCGGTCTCCGACCCGGCGCGTTTCAAGACGGACGACCAACGTGCCGGGTCGGAGACCGGCGTTCCAGACACACTGACCTTGCACGAAGGCGGGAATTCTTTCATCTCTGTTCCACTGACGGCATTCACCAAGGAGCAGATCAGTCCGGCGCGTGACACGCGCCTGCGCTGGATGCAGTCGGTGGTGCATTGCACGCATTACATTGCCGGTGCGGGCGAGAAAGCTTATCTTCGCCCGGAAGAAGCCCCCGAAATCACGTTTGTCAACCGCGACGCCATTGACCGATCCGATGAAGCCTATGCCGAAATCAAAGTCTAAACTCGCGTTGCCCCGACGCCTGGAGCGCCGGTCTCCGACCCGGCCAGTTTCAGAAAGTCGTTCCAACGTGCCGGGCCGGAGGCCGGCGCTCCAACCGCTCTTGGCCTTCGGCGCGCATCCCGACGACATCGAGTTCGGCTGTGGCGGTGTCATCGCGAAGGAAGCGTGCGCTGGTCGCAAAGTGCATTTCGTCATCTGCTCGCGCGGCGAAGCGGGCACGCACGGCACACCCGGGCAACGCACTGCGGAAGCAAAAAAATCCGCCGCACTTCTCGGCGCAACGGTTGAGTTCGTCGAACTCGACGGCGACGCCCATCTGGAAATCCGCGCCGCCCACGCCATCAGGCTGGCGGAAATCATCCGGCGCATCCGCCCCGGTGCGGTGCTCGCACCAAGCCTCGTCGAGAACCAGCATCCCGATCATTGGCGGCTGGGAAAACTGGTGCGCGACGCGGCACGGCTGGCGCGCTACGGCGGCGTGAAGGAATTGCGCGGCTCGCCCGCGCACGCGATTGAACAACTGTTTTACTACGCCGTAACGCCCGAAGCCGAACCGCGCGACATCACGCCCGTGCTGCTGGACATTTCTGCACCCGAAATTATTTCGGTTTGGATGGCGGCGATGGCAGCGCACGCGTCGCAGATGTCCACCCGCAACTACGTCGAATTACAACTCACCCGGGCGCGGCTGCTCGGCGCGCGCGCAGGAGTGAATCACGCCATCGCGCTTTTCCCCAACGAGCCGCTCGTGTTTGAATCGCTCGCGCAGGCGGGCAGGGGCGCGCGGAAATTTTAACCACGGATAAACACAGATGCCCACGGATTACAAAACCAAACGCAGAGGCGCAGAGAACGCGGAGAACCGCAGCGTGAAAAATCTTTGCGACTCTTTGCGTTCTCTGCGCCTCTGCGTTTTTCCGAATCCGTGTTTATCCGTGTCCATCCGTGGTTGAACAAAAAATGAAAATCGGCATCACTTGTTATCCGTCCGTCGGCGGGAGTGGCATTCTTGCATCTGCGCTCGGCGAAGAGCTGGCGCGGCGCGGGCATGAGGTGCATTTCATCAGCTACGAACGCCCGTTCCGGATGCCGGTGGATGCGCGGCGACTTTTTTTTCATCCGGTCGTGATCAACGATTACGGGTTGTTCAAGTATCCCGACTACACACTGCCGCTCTCGGTGAAAATGGCGGAGGTGAGCCGCGATCATCAGCTCGACATTCTCCACGTCCACTACGCCGTGCCTCATGCGACCGCCGCGATTCTTGCGCGCGCCATGCTGCCATCGGAACAGCAACCGCGCGTCGTCACCACGCTGCACGGCACGGACACCACCTTGCTCGGTGCTGATCCGGGCTACGGGCCGGCCATTCATCACGCCTTGACCCACTCCGATGCCGTCACCACCGTTTCCAATTTTCTGAAACAGGAAACGCAGCGCGTGCTCGGCTTTGACGGGCCGATGGAGGTGATCCACAATTTTTGCGAACCGCGTCAGCCACGTCGTTCGCGCGAGGAAGTGCGCCGCGAACTTGGCTTGCGCGAGGAAGTGATGATTCTCCATTCCTCCAACCTTCGTCCTCTAAAACGAATTGATTTGCTGCTCGAAACGGCGGCGCGCATCCGTCCGCGCGAGTCATTCAAGCTGGTCATTCTGGCGGGCGGAGATTTCAAACCGTTCGCCGCCGACGTGCGCCGGCTGGGATTGGAAGACCGCGTGATCGTGCGGGAAAACGTCACAGACATTGAAGATTATCTACAGGCCGCCGACCTCGGATTGATCACGTCCGACACGGAAAGTTTTTGTTTGAGCATCCTCGAAGCGATGTGTTTCGCCTGTCCGAGCGTGGCGACGCGCGTCGGCGGCATCCCCGAAGTCGTCGAGGACAACGTGACCGGGCTGCTGGCGCCGGCGGGAAATGCGGACGCCCTCGCTCGCGCTGCCGAAAGTTTGATTCAAGATGCCACCCGGCGGACGATGCTTGGCCGCGCCGCCCAAGCACGCGCCCGCGAAAAATTTTCGGCGGCGGCGATTGTGCCGGGTTACGAAACCCTTTACCGGCGCGTCTTGGTTGAGCCAAGGCGTTGACGCATCCTGACTATGAAATTCAATTTGCAGATTTGCGTCGTTGTTCTCCTCGGCGCAGCCACCGCGTTGCAGGCGCAAACGAACGCCGGTGACGCGCGCCCGGAGCTGCTCTACGTCGGTCGCGGAAATGTTTCCAACCAGCTTGCCCGTCCGCTGCGCTATACGCCGGTCGGCACGGATTTTGTCATCACGAATGGTGCGGAGTTTTTTAATCGTCCGCTTTACGGTGCGAATAATTCCTTCCGCGCGGACGGCGGCGACAAGCCGGAATTCTCGCTCTACCTGCCGGGGCGCGGCGGCAACCTGCGGCTCGGCATCAGGACGACGGCGGGCGTGAAGTGGCTCAACGACGCGGACAAAATCGTCGCGC
>JAYVCM010000066.1:0-4446 GCA_043749955.1 Limisphaerales bacterium
AAATTCCGCACCATCACCGGATACGGATGCGCGCCGTAAGCCGTGCCGAGAATATAATGTGTGTGGCGGAGGTTCGTCACCCAGTCGCGCATGGCTTCGTTGACGGCTTCCTTCAAGGTTTTTTGTCCCGCGTGAACCGGCACGACGTCCGCGCCGAGCATTTTCATGCGATACACGTTGAGTTCCTGCCGCTGGCAATCCACCGCGCCCATGTAGATGACGCATTTCATCCCGAACATCGCCGTGACGGTCGCGGTGGCGACTCCGTGCTGGCCCGCGCCGGTCTCGGCGATGATGCGCGTCTTGCCCATGCGCTTGGCGAGCAGGATCTGGCCGATGGCGTTGTTGATCTTGTGCGCGCCGGTGTGGTTCAAGTCCTCGCGCTTGAGATAAATTTTTGCGCCGCCGAGTTCCTTGGTGAGCCGTTCGGCAAAATAAAGCGGCGTCGGGCGGCCGACAAATTCCTTGAGATAATACGAAAGCTCGCTCTGAAATTCCGGGTCGTGCTGCGCGCGGAAGTATTCGGCCTCCAGCTCCTGCAACGGGTGCATCAACGTCTCCGGCACATATCGTCCACCGTAGGGGCCGAAGTGGCCGGTGGCGTCGGGCAAATTCAAATTGGCAACTGCGCTCATGGTTTCATTTTCACGCAAAGGCGCGGGGCAGGCAAAGGAATTTTTCCCGGACAAATAACAGAATGATTGATGGCAGAATGATGGGGAAATTTTTCTCTTATGATTCTGCCATCAATCATTCTGTCGGGTGTTTCTGTTTTCACAAACTTTTTGCAGCGGCAACAAACACTTTTACCCTCGCGTGTTTATTTGCCCGGCAAAATTTCCTCACCGTTCAAAACGGCTGCCCCGCACGGCGGTTTTAAGACCGGGGCGTATGCTTGGCCTGCTTGCGCAACTGCCGGAGGTGCCGGTAGCCAACCAGCTTCTTGTTCTTCTCGTCCCAGAGCCGGTAGGTGGCGGATTTCAGGCTGGAGAACAAGGTGATGGGCTTCACCTGCTGAAACAGCGGGTCGGCCTGATGGCATTTCTCCAGATTGTAGTTGGGAATGCGCGGGCTCAAGTGATGAATATGATGGAACCCGATGTTGCCGGAGAACCATTGCAGCACGCGCGGCAGCTTGTAGAAGGAACTGCCTTCCAAGGCGGCGGAAACGTAGCTCCAGTCTTCGCCGCGCTCCCAGTAAACGTCCTCAAACTGATGCTGCACGTAAAACATCCACACGCCCGCGCCGCCGGCGACCATCAGGATGATCAATTGGATCAGCAGATAAGCCTTGACGCCGAAAACCAGGCACAGCGCGACGGCCATGGCCAGAATCGCCGCGTTCATCGCATGCACGGAATGACGTTCCCGCTGGCTGGCCTTGGGCGAGGGGAACCGCTGCCGGATGGCGAACAGGAACAGCGGCGCGATGACAAACAAAATGAAGGGATTGCGCGCCAGCCGGTAGGCGAATTTTTTCCAGCGCGACGATTCCAGGTATTCCTGCACCGTCATGGTCCACACGTCGCCCGTGCCGCGCTTGTCGAGATCACCCGAACTGCTGTGGTGGATGGCGTGTTCCCAGCGCCAATGATAGTAGGGCGTGAAGGTCAGAATGCCGGCGAGAAAGCCCACCGCATCGTTGGCCCCGCGCGATTTGAAAAACGAGCCGTGGCCGCAATCGTGAAAAATGATGAACACGCGCACCATCAAGCCCCCGGCCAGCACCGCCAGCGGCACCACCAGCCACCACGACACCGGCAGCGCCAGATACATCAGATACCACACCACCCCAAACGGGATGATGGTGTTGATGATCTGCCACAAGGCCCGCCACAGCGAGGGCTTCTGGTATTTGAGCACAATCTCCTTCCACGCCGCATTGTCCACCTGGGGCTTTGCCGGAATTGATTTCGCTTCGTTGGTCATATCGGTATGAAAGAGTTTAACCGCTTTTTTGGCGACGGCAACCCGGAGTTTGCGTCAATCGTCCGGCCCCGGATTAAAATTTTCCCTGCAAACTTTCGCCATAGCCGGTGAGTTCCAGATAGGCGCGGCCGATCTCCTTTTTATTTCCGTCCAGCACCCGGCAGGCGCCTTCCCAATAGCCCACGCCACCGGCCTTCCCGGTCAGTTCCTGGTCCGCCACGATGGGTTGCACGATGAAAATCTCCGGTTTGCCGGTCACGGGATTGATTGCCTCCAGCTTCACCAGCGACGGATAGTCCGCACCGGTTTTTGGACTGCGCCAATGCTGCGAAGTCGTCCACTTGAATTGATCCGGGCCGAGGTGGCGGACGACGCTTTGCGCGTCAATCCACGCCACGGTGGAAAACGGATCGGTCGCGCCGTCATTGCGGCGCATCCGGTAGGCCATCAGTTCGCGCCCGTCAAACAGTTGCAGGCTCAACCAGTCCCAGCCGACCTGGCCTGCGCCCAGCTGGCTGCTGCTGAATTCATGATCCATCCACGCCTCGCCCGTGACGGATGCGTTCAAACCATCCAGCGTGAGCGTCCCGTCCGCCGCCAGCCGGGTGTAAGTCAGGTAATGGCTCGCCGCCTGAAAGCCGGCGGCCTTGCGGGAAACGCCGTTCGTGCCGAAAACCACGAGCGGTTTTTTGGGCGACAAAGCCAACGTGAAGGAAACCTCCGCGCCGACGGTGGCCTGCAGTTCAAAAACTTCGCGGGCACCAGTTTTTTCCGGCGCAAGCCGCAGCGACCAGTTTCCGTTGCGGACCTCCAGCGTGTTCGTGGATGAAGCCGCGTCCCAGCCGGCGCGGTTTAATTTTTCCTGACAGCGGAAAACGCCCGACGTTTTGTCCACCAGCGCCATGTGTGCGAGGTAAATCTGGTCGTTGCCGAACGCGGTCGAGGGGGAATTATTTGTGGCGCCCGGCGTCGCAAGCGCGCGACGGAAAAACGTGGCTTGAAAGCCGAACTGCGCCTGGTTCGTTGCGGTGAGGTGGCCGGTGACATACCACCACTCGATGGCGAATTCAGGATGGCTGCCGTGGTCGCGCGGAAAAATAAATTGCCGGCCCGCCTGCGGAATGGCAAAGCCGTCGGCCGTCAGCGCGGGAATTTCCGCCGCGACAGCAGCGCGAAAAAACCACAGCGTTGCCAGCGCGATGCCGAGGGCGCGCCGCAATTTTTTCCCGGCAGTAAAATTGTTATTTAAAAATTTCATTCTTCACGTTCCGCCGGCAGTCGCGCCGCCCGGCGTCCGACCAGCCAGCCGGCGATGGTGGCGCTCGCCAGCACCAGCAATGACAGCACGGCCAGTTGCCGCCACGGCCAGTCCGTTTGCAGCGTCCAGCCGAAGGTTTGTTTGTTGATGCGATAAATCAGCAGCCAGCCCAGCGCAAAACTCACGGCGAGGCCCATTAAAAGTCCCGCCGCCGCCGTCAGCGCGCCTTCCAACGCCGCCGCGCCCGCGAGTTCGCGCCGCCGCAAGCCGAGCGCGCGCAACGTGTTCAAGTCCGCGCGCCGTTCCCACAGCAGGCTCGCCATGGTGAACGCCAGCCCGATGACGGCGACGGCGATGCCGATCAATTCCAGCGCGTAGGTGACGGCAAACGTCTGGCGAAAAATCCGCAGCGCCTCGCCGCGCAGATGGCCGCTCGTGAAAACGCCGAGGCCCGGATGCGCCGCGCGCAATTCCGCCCGCAGCGTCTCCGCATCGCGGCCCGGCTGGAGCGCGAGGATCAGACTGGCCGCGAGTTCGTGGCCGAACCAGTTTGCGAACTGCCGCCGCTCGATGAGCAGCGAGCCGCGTTCGTTGCCGTAGTCGGCGAAAATTCCCGCGATGGTCACGGCGCGAAAACCGCCGGGCGTCGGCACTTGAACCGTGTCGCCGCGCCGGACGCGGAAGCGTTCGGAAAAAGCCTCGCTTACGAGCGCGAGCGAGGCGTTGCGGTCGGGATTGAAAACATCGTCGTTCAGCGGCGCGCTCAACCACGCCGGCCGGGCGTAGTCACGGAAGAAGGCCAGATGATTGCCGGCGAGCAGCGTCGTGGCGTCGCCCAGTTTGATTTCCAAAACTTGGATGACGTTCGCCCGCTGGACCGCCGGGTTGGTCACCACGCTGTTCCACGTCGCGGGCGAAATGCGGCTGGACGACGAGGCGGTTTGCGCGCCGTCGCTGGAGATGTAGAGGTCGGCTTGAAACGTCCGGTCAATCCAGCCGCGCATCGTCAGATCAAAGCTGCCGACCAGGATCGCCATGCCCGCCGTCATGCCCACCGCGCAGACCAGGCCGGCCACCGCGAGCCGATGCCGTCCGCTGGGTGAGCGCAGATGACTGCACGCGAGCCGCAGGGAGATGGAATTTATTTTCCACCAGTGAAAAAATTTCCCAAGTCCGGCCAGGGTGTTCCCGGCAAAAATTCCCGCGCCGAAAATCCAGCACAGCGCGGCGGCGTAGGCGGCGACGGGCAATCGCGCGCC
>JAYVCM010000067.1:0-4611 GCA_043749955.1 Limisphaerales bacterium
AGGGTCGTCGTGTTGGTGACGTAAATGAGGCCCGTCGGAATCGGGTCAACCAACGTCGTGCCAACCGTGTTCGTCGTCCCGATGTTCGGGACATTGATCGCGTAAGTCAGGTTCGCACCCGGAATCGCATTGGTCAGGCTCGAGGCCTTGCTGACGTTCAGGAGCGGAACCAGGGTCTGCACGTTCCCGTTCACCAAAGTTCCGTTGATGACCGGGCTTTGCGCGCAGGCTCCGGAGTATTGGAAATTGATCGTGGCCGCCGTGACGAATTTTGCCGAAGGCGGGATTTGATTCACCTGAACCTGATAGGTGAACGTGAAGCTGGAATTCTGCTGGATGATGGGAATGGGCACGCCATTGACCGGGCTGGCTCCCGCGATGATCACGCCGTTGGTCGCAAATGTATTGGCAATAAAACTTGTGCCGAAGGGCAGCAGGTCGGTGAAAAGAAGATTCACCGCGTCGGCCGTTCCTGAATTGGTGACCGTCACCGTGTAAGTCAAAATATCGCCCACGAAAGTGCTGGCCTTGTCCACGCTCTGCGTCGTCGCCAGCACCGGCGACCCGACATCAATCTGCAACCCGAGCGCGTTGACGCTGTAACCGTCGCCCGCCGTGACGTTCTGCGCGTAGGCGGAGGTGAGGCCGTTGTTCAGGCCGCTCGAAACATCCACGCTCGTGATGTCCCAGCCTTGCCGCGCGCTGAAAACAACGGCCGCCGTCGTGGAATTACTCAAGCCAAAAGTTCCCGACGTGTCAATCAGACCGTTGTCGCCGTTGATCTGTCCGGCAAAAAAATTGTTCACCAGGTTGTTCGTGCCGGAAAGCGCCACCAGCGTGTTCGTCGTCGGGCCAAACTTCATCTGGTCGCCGGTCTTGTTCGGGTCGCCCTCCAGCGCGCTGACGAACAACCGCCCGTTGACCGGGCCCGAGGGCGGCGCACAAAAACCGGTGACGGCGGCGGGATTGGGCGGACTTCCACTGGCAATCGCAAATGAGTTGCCGACGAACAGCGAAAGATTTCTTTGGTGCAACGAAGAGTTTCCATAAACCACCGCCAGCGTCCAGCCACAGGCGTTGTTCGCATCCTCGCTGGCAAGCATGGCCGCCGGCACGCCGCCCAATGAATAAGTTCCCGTCCCGGCGGTCTGGATCAACGTCGTCACCTCTGCCGAACGGACATAAAAAATCGCCGCCGCGCCGTTGGTCACCAGGCTTGCCGTGAGCGGGTCGGGCGCGACACTGTTGGTGGAACCATCCGGTAAAATAAACTTAACCGGCGTGTTCAAATTGCCCAGCACATTGCCCGCCGCCGTGACCGAATTGCCGATCTGCGCCGAGCCGGCCCAGATCAATTCCGCGTAAAGCACGGTGCTGTTTGTTGGAAACCGCAGCACCGCCGCCGAGGAATTATTGCTCCAGTTCAGCGTCGTCCCCGGCGGATAACTTCCGACCTGTGAATTGGTGTTGAGCGTGGTGAAAGCTCCGATGGCATCCAGCGCGCCGGGCTGGTTTGCGCCCGTCAGCTTGGCCAGACCGAGCGTGTTGCCGGAGAAAGTGAGGGCGCCGCCGGTCGTGTTGACATAACGCAACAGGAAGCTTTGCGCCGCTACCGGCAAGTTTCCGGCCAGCAGCAGCAGCAGCAGGGGGAAAATCCTCCAACTGCACACCCAGGCTGGCGTTCGACTGGAAATCACATCGTTCATAATTAAATTTGGGATCAACCGCAGTTCGCGTGGCTCGTCTGCTTCACGCTGGAATTGCCCGGTTCCAAAAGCAATCGGCACACCATGACATCGGAATTCGCATCCGGTGAACAATTCGGTGCTTGCAGCGCAAAATTATTCCTCATTTCTGGACAGTCTTGGATGATCGCTGGACACGGTTCTTGATTTTTGGATGAGGCGCCAGGGTTCCTTTGGCCGGCCCGGCGCATTGTCCTACGACCTGATCCGATGCCCAGACCAACAAAGCTTCCGCAAAATAAAAAACCGCCGCCGGCAAAAATCCCGCCCGGCGGCGGACCGCGTCATTGCGAAAATAAGTTTTAAACATTGTTAAAAATGGGAATTGAATCAACCAGCACAGGCTGGTTGACCACTTCAATCGTAGGTGAGGAACCTGATTTCTGAATGCAAGCCAACGAACTCTCGTTGGCCTGGGCGGAGACTGCACCAAATGGCGATGCCTGACAATAAAAATGTTAGTAACTTGTGAATAACATCAAAGTCGCGCCCCTAATGACTACTTGAAGCATGTCTTAATCGGTCGCCAGCCGAGGTTATCGGCAAGGACTCATTTAGAAACCGTCCGATGACAGATCAACCACCGGTAGCCGTTGAGGTGAAAGTCCGGGAGATGAATGTCTGCCGGATTGGCCCGTCCGTTGATCGTCACCGGCTCGAAGCCTTCGACACCCGGCAATTCCACCGACCCGTTCACGCGCTGGCTGGTAAGGTTGATCACGACCAGGAACTCATCCTTCGCATCCCGGCGCAGGAGGCTGATAACTTCCCCCGGCACCGTGTTCGGAAGCCAGATAACTTCCCCGTCGTGCAGCGCGCCGTATTGCTTGCGGAGCTTGATCAGGTCGCGGTAAATGTCGCGCAGCGGCGGGCGTCCGCCGGGATGCCAGAACACCGGCAGCTTTTCAAACAAGGCCGGGTCGGCGGACTCGGTGGCATCCCCCGCCTCCATGCCGTTGTAGAACAGCGGCACCCCGTCGAGCATCAACATCAGCGCCTGGGCGGCGAGCGCGCCTTCCACACCATAACGCACCGTCGCCCGGGCCTCGTTATGGTTGTCGGTATAGCGCAGGTGCAACGCGCCCGTGGCAAACTGCTCCTGCGTGTGCTCCCACGATTCTTTCAGATTGCTGGCGGGCACTTCGCTGCTCATGACCTTGTTCAGCGTGGAGAACAGGTTCCCGGAATAATCCATGTCAAACGCCTTGGACAGCAGCGCCGGCTTCGCGCCCGAGTCCGTGATGATGACGACCTGCGGATTGATCTGCTCCAGCTCCACCCGCGCGGCCTCCCAAAAATCTATCGGCACCGTGAAAGTCGTGTCGCAACGAAACCCGTCCACCGCGTAGTCCCGCAGCCAATGCTTCATCATGTCGGTCATGTAGCGGCGCAGCCCGGGATTTCCATAATTCAACTCGACCACATCCGACCAATCAGGATTCGGCGGGTGTATCTTGCCGCCCGCATCCTTCGTGTAAAATTCCGGATGCTCCATCATCACGCTGTCCCACGCCGTATGCCCGGCCACGATGTCCATGATCACTTTCATCCCGCGCTTGTGCGCCTCCGCGATCAACTGCTTGAAATCATTGGTCGTGCCATAGCTTGGATTGATGGCGTAAAAGTCGCGCACGCAATACGGGCTGCCGAGGGAACCTTTCTTCAATTTTTCACCCAGCGCATGCACCGGCATGAGCCAGAGGATGTCCACGCCCAAGTCCTTCAATTCATCCAGCCGCGCGGTGACCGCGTTCAAATCCCCGGCGGCGGAAAAATTCCGGGGAAAAATTTCATACATCACCCCGCTCCGCAGCCAGTCCGGTGATTTGCGCGTGACCGCAGCGACCGGATTATTGGTCGCCTCCGGCCCGGCACCGGCGGCCGAAGTGAGCGCCAGCCAGCCGATGAGACCGGTGACGGGCAGGCTTCGCAGCAGCAGTTTTGAAATCGTGTTCATGACGTTTGAAAAGTTAAACCGGGATTGAATTCACGCTATCGGCTTTGACCTGACGATACAATAATTTTTCCGGCGGCGAGACCGCATGGATGTGCGATGTCGCAGGAGCGCGGACGGCCGTCCGCGGGATGTTTTCGCCGGAAGCGCTGGCGTCTCGCCGGCGGGTTGCTCGAGAAAACTGGCCGGCGGGACGCCAGCGCTCCCAGATAGTTTGTCAAAGGCACAACCCTGAAAATTCAAATTAAGCCATCACCGCAGCCGGCGCCGCTGGTGGCCCGCCGCAAGGAGCGGGAAACACATCATACTGCGCGCCATGCTGCGCCAGATAATACAGCGGATACGCCCGCTTGAACACCAGCACCGGCAGCAGCAGCACCGTCCCGACGAACGGCAGCAGCATCACACAACCCGCCAGACAGCACGTCACAAGTATCGCCAGCAGGATCATCATGCCGATGACCATGTTGAGGACGATTTGAAACAGCACATACAAAACGAACCGCCAGAAGTTGGCCGTGAACAGCGCAAAAAATTCCCGCCACGCCGCCAGACAATTTCCGCCGCGCAGAAACATGATCGGCACCACGAAATCCACCATGAACTTGTGGATCAGCCCGAACACCAGCACCAGCAGGAAAAATCCAAACCCCAATCCCAGCACCGACATCACGCCCGCCAGATCCGCCTCGCCACGCAGCACCATCCGCCCGATGCACACCATGATGAACACCAGCAACGGCAGCATTAAAACCATTCCGATCAAACCCACCACCACGCGGAACCGGAACAGGCTGTTCGCCACCCGCGCAAATTTTTTCCACGGCACCTCCACCTGCGCCACGTCCAGCGCCACACAATGCAGGAACATGAACTTGCCCCGGCTGCTCAACCAAATGATCAGCAACCAAA
>JAYVCM010000068.1:0-4507 GCA_043749955.1 Limisphaerales bacterium
CGACGCCGGCGTGAATCGCAGTCGGTGCGGGGAAGGCGGCGCGGCAGCGCCGCCCTACCAGCTGGCCATTGTGCCGATTGTCATTGGGAAATGGTATAAGTCCAACGCCATCCAGCCAGGCGAAACCGCTGCGAGCCGGGACAATTTACACTCCGCAATTCGCCGGCGCAGCCGCTCCGCCCTGCCCAACCGGTGCTGGTTCAGGGGAAATCAGCCTGCGAAAATATATTTCAGACAATCTGGCTCCCTGGCCTTGACAGTTCGTGAAAGGGGGTGAAGGTGAGTGTGGCTGGTGTGAGCGTGAGTGTCGGTTGACAGTTGCAGGCAGTTAAGCAGAGCAGTAGTAGTTAGAGTTAGTTGCAGTGTCTGAAGTCAGTCAGTTGGTAGATACGCCCACGCCAGCCGTTCTTCTTTTCCCAGCCCGCGTTGCGGATTTGTTTTAGGTTCGACAGAGTTTCCCCTGGATGGAAATGGCGGCGCAGAAGTTCCTCCCTGCCGCTTTCTGCCAATGCCCTGGAGTCATTCCCGCGCTCGACAAGGCGCGCGGCTTTCGGCAGGCTTCGCGGCGTGGAAGCACCGCCTATTTTACCTCCAGTCACCGTCGCGCCTAAACCCCGGCGCAAAGGTCGCAAAAAATTCTTCATCATTGCCGGCCTCGTCCTCGTCGCGCTGGCGGCGGCGATGTTCTTTGTCTTGCACAAGAAAGACCCGGTCATCAGCGTCCAGTCGGAAAAAGTTTCGCGCCACACCATCACGGAAACGGTCACGGCCAACGGGAAAATTTATCCCGTCCTGCAGGTCAAGATCAGCGCGGAGGTCAGCGGTGAACTCATCGCGCTGCCGGTCAAGGAAGGCCAGTTCGTCCACAAAGGCGACCTGCTGTTGAAGATCAATCCCAAGACGCCGCTCGCCTACCTCAACCAGAGCAAGGCCAGCTACGCATCATCCCTCGCCTCCATCACCACCTCCGCCGCCAATCTTGAAAAAGCCGAGGCGGAATTCAGCCGGAACAAGGAATTGTTCGACCACAAGCTGATTTCGGAATCGGACTACATCAGTTTCAAAGTCGGCCGCGACATCGCTGGCGCACAGGTGGAAAGCACCAAGCATCAGGTGGAACTCGCCAAGGCGTCCGTGGACAGCGCGCAGGATTCGCTCGACAAGACGACCATCTCCGCGCCGCTCGACGGCACGATCACCAAATTGAGTTCGCAGCTCGGCGAGCGCGTGCTCGGCACGGTGCAGAACGCCGGCACGGAAATCATGACCATCTCCGACTTGAGCGCGATGGAGGCGCGCGTGGACATCGGCGAGATGGACATCGTGCTGCTGCAGCCCGGACAGAAAACGAAGTTCGAGGTGGATTCGTTCAAGGACAAAAAATTTGCCGGCGTCGTCACCGATGTCGCCAACTCGTCGCGGGACATGAACGCCAGCGCGTCGGCGGGCGGCTACGGCGGCGGCTCGTCGTCCGGCCAGTCGGCCACGCAGTTCCAGGTGCGCATCCGTTTTACCGAGGGTGATTCGTTCCGCCCCGGCATGTCCGTGAGCGCGGTCATCGAGACGCGCACGCGCACCAACGCCGTCGCCGTCCCCATCGCCAGCGTAACCACGCGGATGCTCAAGCCGAAAAAAGATGCGGCGGCGGCGAAAACCAATTCGGTTTCGACCAATTCGATTCCGCCCAATGCAGTCGCCAAGACCGGCGGCGAAACCAATTCGGTGAAAGGCGACAAAAAATCGGACGAGAAAAACAAGCCGGTGGAAGTCGTGTTTGTCGTCGAGGGCGACCACGTCAAGGCCGTGCCGGTGAAGATCGGCATCAGCGACGACAATTTCTGGGAGATCACCGACGGCTTGAAAGAAGGCGATGAAATTGTCATCGGCGGATTCAAGGCCATCGGCCGCGAACTGGAAGACGGCAAAAAGATTTCCAAGAATGCCGCCGGCAAAGACGCGGACAAGCCCAAACCCTGAATGTGATTTTGAAAACAACATCGAACATCCAACAACCAACATCGAACATCCAGTGAAGCTGCCGCCCGCACAGACGATTTGGATGTTGGATGTTGAATGTTGGTTGTTGGATGTTTCCCCCTCCCATCCCAAATGAGCCTGATCCGTCTCCAGAAAATTTCGCGGCGCTACCAGATGGGCGCCGAGACCGTCCACGCGCTGCGCGAAGTCACGCTCGACATCCAGCGCGGCGAATACGTCGCCATCATGGGGCCGTCCGGCTCCGGCAAATCCACGCTGATGAACCTGCTCGGCTGCCTCGACACGCCGACCGGCGGCGAATACGAACTCAACGGCAGCCGCGTCAGCGAGATGAACGACAACCAGCTCGCCGAAATCCGCAACCGCGAAATCGGCTTTGTGTTCCAGACCTTCAACCTGCTCCCCCGCTCCGATGCGTTGCGCAACGTGGAACTGCCCCTGGTCTATGCGGGCATTCCATCGAAGGAACGGCGGAAGCAGGCGCTCGAAGCGCTTGCCAGCGTCGGCCTGGCCGACCGCGTGCATCACAAGCCGAACGAACTTTCCGGCGGCCAGCGCCAGCGCGTCGCCGTCGCCCGCGCGCTGGTGAACAAACCGTCCATCCTGCTCGCCGACGAGCCGACGGGAAATCTCGATTCCAAGACCGGCACGGAAATCATGGCGCTGTTCCAACTGCTCGCCGACAAAGGCAACACCATCATCGTCGTCACGCATGAGGAGGAGGTGGCCTTGCACTCGCAGCGCGTCATCCGCATCCGCGACGGGCTGATCGCCAGCGATGAGAAAGTTGCCAAACGGTGAAAGGAATTTTGAAACATCCAACATCCAACATCCAACATCCAACATCGAATGACACCGGGCCGTGTCGGGCGAACATTGGGTGTTGGATGTTGGATGTTCGATGTTGGATGTTCCCGTTTCATTATCCACCATGAATTTTTTGACCGAACTGCGCGAGGGCCTGCTGATCTCGTGGAGCGCCATCCGCGCGAACAAGCTGCGTTCGGTGCTGACCACGCTCGGCATCGTCATCGGCATCCTGACCGTCACGCTGATGGGCACGGCCATCCAGGGTTTGAACCGCTCCTTCATGAACAGCATTTCCTCCATCGGCGCGGACGTGCTTTACGTCAGCCGCCGCAGCTGGTTCATCCAGTCGCATCAGGAATGGATCAACATGATGAAAAATCCCGCCATCACGCTCGACGAGGCGGACGCGTTGCAGCGGCAGTTGACCCTTGCCGCCGCCATCGCGCCCGTCGTGGGCGACCAGGTCTCGGTGAAATACCTGAAGCGCGGCACCTCGGGCGCGCCGGTGACCGGCTCCACGGAACAATTTCAATTCACCAGCGGCCTGAACCTCGCGACGGGGCGTTTTCTTTCAGCGGCGGAATGTGACGGCGGCCGGCCGATGTGCGTCATCGGCGCCAACCTCGCCACGAACCTTTTCCTGAACGCTTCCCCGCTTGGTGAAAAAATTTTCGTGCATCGCCATCCCTTTGAAGTCGTCGGCGTCCTGGAAAAACAAGGCGGCTTGAGCGAGACCGGCGGCGCGGACAACGGGGTCATCATCCCGCTCGCGCAGTTCCTTCGCGCGATTGACGACGAGCCGGAATACACCATCCAGATGAAGGCCAAAGACCTCGGCCAGATTGACGACGCGAAGGAGGAGCTGCGCGCCGTGCTGCGCCGCGTGCGGCACGTTCCGCCGGGCGATCCGGATAATTTTTCCATCAACCAGCAGGACCAGGTGCTGGAAATGTTCCACCGCGTCGCGGGCACCATCGGGGGCATCGGGCTGTTCATCACGGGGCTGGCGCTGTTCGTCGGCGGCATCGGCATCATGAACATCATGTTCGTCTCGGTCGCGGAACGGACGCGCGAAATCGGCGTTCGCAAGGCCATCGGCGCCAAACGCCGCACCATCCTGCTGCAATTTTTGATCGAGGCCGCGTGCATCTGCGTCATCGGCGGCGTCATCGCGCTGCTCATCGCATGGCCGACGACGCTGCTGCTGCGGAAGGCGATGCCGGCGGAATTGTCGCCAGTGGTCGTGGGCATCGCGCTGCTCGCCTCGGCGCTGACCGGCGTGCTGTCGGGATTTTTCCCCGCGTGGCGCGCGGCGCGGATGAACCCGGTGGATGCGCTGCGCAATGAATGATGCGTGATGCGTGATGCATGAATTTATGAACTATGATGACTGGCTAAAATCGGTTCCGGTTGAAATTACGGGCGACCTGCTGTGGAAAGTCGAAGCGTATCGGCTGGCGTTGTTTCTGGCCGACCTTGGCTGGCACGACGTGACCAAGCTCACGCAAGACAAGCGGATGTTTGGCCTGGCTGATCAGCTTTATCGCGCCGTTGGCTCGATCAGCGCGAACATTTCAGAAGGCTACTCGCGCAGCAGCGGCAAAGACCGCGCCCGTTTTTATGAGTATGCCCTCGGCTCCGCCCGCGAAAGCCGTGGCTGGTTTTACAAAGGCCGTCATGTGCTCGGGGAAAATGTCGC
>JAYVCM010000069.1:0-6320 GCA_043749955.1 Limisphaerales bacterium
CAACATCGGCACGAGCGGCGCGGAGATCGGCGGCGCGTTCGGCGGCGAGAAGGACACCGGCGGCGGACGCGAAAGCGGCAGCGACAGTTGGAAAATTTACATGAGACGCCAGACCGTCACGGTGAATTATTCCGCCGAACTGCCGCTCGCGCAGGGCATCCAATTTGGGTGAGCAAAAAATCCAACGCACAAAAATATGATCAGCCCGACTGAATCCACCGGCGGCGCGGCGGCTTCCGCGCCCTATGACCCGAAGCGTTTCGATTGGCCGCTGGCCTACCCGGCGGAGGAGCTGATGCGCCGGCACGTCCAGAATTTCCTCACCAAGAATTCCCTGGCGCGGAAATTGGCCGCCCGGATGCGCGACGAGACCGGCACGGATTTTTTTGAATGGGTGGATCATCTCGTGCTGGCGCCGAACGACGAGGCGTTGCTGCGCGCAACCGGTTTTGTCTCGGACGCCGTCGAAGCCGCGTCTGGCGACCGCGTGCTGCATCATCCGCGCGCCACGCTGCCACGCGTGATCTTGCGCGCGGGGCGGGAACAAAATCCGTCGGTCGTCGCGCTGCGACCGGAATGTGTCACGAACTTCGTCGCGCGGCACAACCTGTCCGGCGAGATCGAAGGCGAGCCGTTCTCGCAGTTCCGGCGCGCCCTCGTCAACGAGGAAAACGGCGCCCGCCTCGAGGCCGTGGAACGCCGCGCCTATCGCGGTTTTCTCACCGCGCCGCTGAAACCCGGACAATTGCCGGCCCTTCTCAAGGCGAAAGAAATGTGGCACACGCGCCAGCGTTTTTTTGCGGATGATGCCGACGGCATCGCGCTGGCGAGACGCCTGCTCGCCCAAAGCTTCCAGCTCGTGGGCCGCGACCAGACCTGCCAGATTTTTTTCGAGGCGGAACGCGCGTATTGGGAAAACCGCAACCGCGCCGCGCGCATCCAGAAATCCCGGCAGGACCAGCTCGGCCTCGGCTGGGGCAATCACGACCATCACACCTTCCGCAGCTCGCGCCAGTTTTTCGTGGATCTGAACGATTTTCTCCTCGCGCTCGGCTTTGAAAAACGCGAACGCTTTTACGCCGGGGCGGAGGCCGGCTGGGGCGCGCAGATCTCCGAACAATCGCTTGTAGGCATCACGGTTTTTGCCGACGTGGACCTGATGCCGGACGAGACGCAACTGGATTTTTCCAGCCATCGTCTGCCGCCCGCGCCCAGGCTCGGCACGGTCGGACTGTGGACCGGACTGCACGGTGAAAGTTTTCTTGGCGCGGGCATGCACCACCTCGAGGCGCGGTTTGATTATCAACGGCTGCGCGAGCAGTTGAAGGCCGAGGGCATCAACACGATGAACCCGTTCTCCGACTTTGAATTTTTGAAGCAGGCGTTCACCGAGGGCGAACGCTGGCCGGTCGCGCGCGAGCGAGCGGAAAAATTATTGGCCGCAAAATTGATCACGCCGGAGCAGTTTGAAAAATTCGTGAAGGAAGGCGCGTTGGGCAGCCATCTGGAAAATCTCCAGCGGCACGGCGGCTTCAAGGGGTTCAACCAGAAATCCGTCAGCGCCGTCATCGCCGCGACCGACCCGCGCCGGGAACACTTCGCCGCCGCGTAGCGAACCGGGTAGCGTCAGGCATCCCTGCCTGACGTAGAGCCGGGCTTCCCAGCCCGGCGGAAGAACCTCACGCCCAACCAGGCTGATCGAACCCGAACGCCGAAGTCGAAGCCGCCGCTGACGCAGGGCAGGCTTACCAGCCTGCCGGTTAACGGGGCTTACCAGCCCCGTGTCCCGGTCTGATCTCCGACACTTTTCCCTTCGCGGAATTGGCGGCTGGTAAGCCGCCGGCATCCCGCTCCGAGCGGGACTGGTAAGCCTGCCCTACATCCCAGGCCGTGCTTCCGGACAGTCTATTTCGGCGTTCGGGTTGAAATTTTGGAAGCCGCAAAAACATCCGCGCGCCTTTTCCGGGCGGCAGGATGCCGCCCTCTACGTCAGGCAGGGATGCCTGACGCTACATCCGCCCACGCCGGCGGCGGCGCGGAAAATTCCATGCGCTGCTTCGTGAGCGGATGCGTGAAGAAAATTTTCCACGCGTGCAGACACAGCGGCGGGTCATCCACATGCAAGGTCTGCGTGCCGCCGAGTTTTCCGCCGGGCAGATACACGGTGTCGCCGCAGACCGGAAAGCCAAGATGCGCGCAGTGGATGCGGATTTGATTCGTGCGGCCGGTGAGCGGACGCGCTTCCAGCAACGTCGTGCCGTCGGATAGTTTTTTCAGCACGCGGAATTCCGTGCGCGCCGCCAGGCCGGATTCAAGATCCACTTCGCGTGAACCGAGTTCGCCGGACGCGTTGCTGATAGGCGCGTCGCAGCTAAATTTTTCTTCGAGCGACCGGCCTTGGACGCGGACGAGATAAATTTTTTCCACTTCGCCGCGCTCAAATTGCGGCTGCAGCTTCCCGGCGAAATGCCGCGTGCGCGTGACGAGCACCACGCCGGTCGTGTTCGCATCAAGCCGGTGCGCCGGGTGCGGTTTCTGCGGATGATAAACTTCGTTGAGAATGTGCTGGAGCGTGTTGCGGAAAAATCTCCCGTTCGTGTGCATCGGCAGCGGCGCGGGCTTGTTCAACACGATCAGCGCCTCGTCCTCGTGCAAAATCTCCACGCGACCGTTCACGTCCGGCTCGGTCACGTTGGGAAACTTGTGGCGATAACGCTCGCCGGCGCGGACAGTTTTATCGGCGGCCACAGGTTGATTCTCCATGTCCACCACGAGGCCGCGAGCACATTCAGCCTCCCAATAACTGGCCGGCACGTGCGCCACGATCCGGCACAATGTCGCCAGCAACGTTTTCCCGTCGCAATCTTCCGGCACGTTGACCGGCTTGAAATTGTCGTGCGGCACGCTGCCCGGCAGCGGGTTGACGGCGCGCTCAATCGCCGCGTGACGTTGCGCGAGGGTCTGCGCCAGTTGCTCGGCGGGCGTCTGATAGCAATACGGACACGACTGGCCGGAAACGTAGCGCGCATCTTTCTGGTCGGCCTCGGTCAACGGCTGCTGGCATTGAAAACATTGGGTGGATTCCGTCTCCTGCAAACTCGGATCGAGGCCGACGCGCTGGTCGAAGACGAAACATTCGCCGTCGTAGTGCGCGCCGCCGCACTCCTCGAAATATTTCAGGATGCCGCCTTCGAGCTGGAAAATATTTTTGAAGCCTTCGCGCTCCATGAACGGCCCGGCTTTTTCGCAGCGGATGCCGCCGGTGCAAAACATGACGATGGGCTGCTCCTTCAGCGCGGGCGGCAGCCTGCGGACGGCATCGGGAAATTCTCGGAAGTGGTCAATGCCGACCGTCAGCGCGTTCTTGAACGTGCCGAGCTTCACCTCGTAATCGTTGCGCGTGTCGAGCAGCGTGACTGGACGGCCTTCGTCAAGCCACTGCTTCAAATCGCACGCCGCGAGTTTGGGCGACGTGCGTTTGCCCGGCTCAATGCCCTCGACGCCGAAGGCGATGATCTCTTTTTTCAACCGCACCAGCATCCGCGTGAACGGCTGATGCTCCGTCGCGCTGATTTTCGGCGACAACTTTTCCAGCCCCGGCCAGCTCCGCAACTCCGCGAGCAGCAATTCAATTTTCTCCGCCGCGCCCGCGACGAAAAGATTGACGCCTTCCGCGCTCAAAAGAATCGTGCCCTTCAATTCCCAGTCCTTGCACTGTGCCAGCAGCCGTGCGCGACGCGCGCGCAAGTCGTCCAGTGCAACAAATTGATAGGCGGCAATGTTCAGGATTTTCTTCATCGAAACGGAAGTCAGGATAACAAGATTTGCGCCGGAAGCCAGCGTGGGAAGCGGGCGGGCTGCAAATTTGTAGCGTCGGGCCTCTGGCCTGACGTAGAGGGCTGGCGTCTCGCCGCCCGGAAAAATGCTCACGCAGCTACAACCGTTACCAATGACTCAAAGGCTAAAGTTCCGGAGGTGGCTTTTTCCGCCGGGCGGGACGTCACGGCTCTACGGCAGGCGAGGACGCCTGCCGCTACTTCACGGCTGATCCGCCGAAATGCCGAGGACGTTGACCACGGCGCGTTCGCGGCCATCGGTCGGCTCGTTGAGAATTTTCATTTCCCCGGTGACGGAATCGCGCAGAGCCATCACGGAACTTCCGCCGCCATCAAGGTTCAAGGCTTCCTTGCAACCGAGCCGCACCATCTCCGCCGCGAGTTCATCGTAGCTCATGCCCACGGCGATGCCGGGCTTGCGCCCGTCCACGAGAAGAATGGTCAGCTTGGTTCCAGTTCCATCAAGACCGACAACGGTGCGCGGATGGCGGACTTTAGTCTGGTGCGGAACCACCTTGCCATCGCGGACAAGAATCATATTTCCGCCGATGACTTCCCAGGCGTCATCCGTCGGGCGCGTCAACGTCTCAATCGTCACGGAATGATTTTTATGCACGACCAGACATGGCCGCGCGTTCGTGCAGGTGGACCAGGTTTTTCCATCCGTCATCGCCGGACCTTCGGCAAGGCTCCACTGATTCGCGCGAAACGCGGCGTTGGTTCCCTCGCCATCATTGACACCTTTTGCTTTGAAAAAATCGCCGTTGATGACGAGAACAAATTTTTCCCGCACCGCGATTTTGGTCGGCTCCATCAAGGTCGTCTGCCATTTGCCGGGGCCGTCCGGGTCGGGGCCGCCGCGCGCAACACGAAGGTGCAGCTTGGGATTTTTCAAGTCCACTTCCGCGACAAACAGCCGCGTCGGTGGATTTGTGCGCGTCTCGGAATGGAAGAAGATTCCCGGCAGCGGTTCGTTGGTGGCGGAGATTTCGGCGCGGGCGGGGGAAAGAAAATTCAGCAGCGCGAGGAACAGCAGCGGATGCAAAATCAATTTCATGGGTGCATACTCCGACAACCATGGCGGGTTTTCAACGCAGCAAATTTCACTCTCAGTGCAGGAGGTGTTCTTGGCGGACTGCCGGGAGCGCTGGCTTCCAGCCGGCGAGAGGTCGCTGGTTCGCTCGAACACGCCGGCTGGAAGCCGGCGCTCCCGGCATCATGTCGCCGCCCTGCCAGTTAAATTTTCTCTGCCAACAACGCGTCCAAATCCAGCGCGCGGGTGAACATCGCCAGTTCGCCGCCGGGCGTGCGCGGCCATTTTTCTTGCGGGCGATCCCAATAAAGTTCCACGCCATTGCCGTCCGGGTCGCGCAGGTAGAGCGCCTCGCTGACGCCGTGATCGGATGCGCCATCCAACTCAATGCCCGCGTTCACCAGCCGGCGCAACGCATCCGCCAGCGCGGCGCGGGTGGGATAAAGAATCGCCAGATGGTAAAGTCCCGTGCTGCGCGGCGGCGGCGGCGAACCGCCCGCGCTCTCCCAAGTATTCAGCCCGATGTGATGATGATAACCGCCAGCCGAGATGAACGCCGCCTGCGAACCGAAGCGCTGCTGCAATTCAAAACCCAGCACGCCGCAGTAAAATTTCAGCGCGCGTTCGAGGTCGGCGACTTTCAGATGCACGTGGCCGATGCGGACGGCGGGATCAATTGGTTTGGGAGTCAGGTTCTCTTTCATGGCGGCAGGTTAATTCAAATTTCAACGGAGCGCGACTGGGAGCAACTCAATTTCTTGCCGGGCTGAAGTCGCCGTCCACGAATCCCTAAGGGATTCCGTCTCCAAGCCCAGGGTTGCGAGGCACGAGCTACCCTGGGTCATCGTCCGCCATGATCACCAACCGCAACGCGGTTGAGGCCATTCCGTTTCCGCACATCGCGCGTGACCTCGGCCACAACCCCGTTGGGGTTGGGTTCATGGGCGCGCCGTTCCCAAGGTAGCTCGTTCCTCGCAACCTTGGGCTGGAGGACGCAATCCCTTTGGGATTGGGCAAGGAGGCCGCTGCTCAAAAACCGGGAGCGCCCAGCGCGACCAGATGCTTGGAACGCCGAGCACCGTCTCGGCTCGAACGAAACTTGATTGGCTTCAAACTTGCCGAGACGGTGCTCGGCGTTCCGTTCGCACTCATGGTTTTCTTGCCGAGACGAGGTAGTTGATGCTCCCACCGGCGGCGTGATAATTTCCGGCGGCGATCGCTTGTTGCTCGTTACGGTATTTCTCGATGATGTCGGCGAAGACGGTTTCAAAAAAAGTTTCGTCGCCGCCGCCGCGCAGGAAAAGTTCGCGCAGGTCGGCCTTGTTCCACGGGCCGGTCGCGGAATTTTTCCACTGGCGTTCCTGTTCGACGAGGGCTTTTTGATCCGCGCCGGTATAGGGCGGAAAGAGCGGCGCGGGCCGGTCGTTCTGATGCACGGCGATGTCGCGGAG
>JAYVCM010000070.1:0-3229 GCA_043749955.1 Limisphaerales bacterium
GTCTTCGCCGCCTTGCCGCTGTCCTTGTCCACGCGCATCAGGCTGTTCTTCAACGGATGCGGCGCGAGCCGGGCGTTCACTTCAAACGTTTCGTCCAGCACGTTGCCGCGCACGAGGGCGAGAAATTTCCGCTGCGGCTTGTCGCAGCCGAACAAATCGGCGAGGGCGATGTGCGCGGGCTTGGTTTTCGCGAGCAGCAGCACGCCGCTGGTTTCGCCGTCGAGCCGATACGCGTTGTTCAGGTAATCCAGATTGCGTTCCACCGCCCACGGCTTTTTGTCGGCGATGCCCGCGTGCAGCAGCTTCATGAGGTTCGGCCGTTCCACGACGACGGCTTCAGCGTCGTCGGCGACGGGGGCGATGACCGCGTCCGCTTCGGCCGACATGGGCAGGTCGGCAGGCTTGTCCAGCGCGAGCAGATGTTCGTCCTCGAAGAGAACCGGAATTTCCCAGAACCCGCGCGTGGCGCGCCAGGAAAGTTTGATGACGGCGCTCACGATTATTTCGCCGCGCCCGCCTGCTGCTGCCGCGCAAACGGCGTGTCGCGGAGTTCGCGGTTGGCCTCGTTGTTGATCCAGATGTTGAAGGCCTCGTTCTGCCGGCCTCGGCGCACCTGCGTGGTGAACAGCGGGAGGTCGGCAAGTTTCCTGGCCGCATCGCCGGGCGACAACGACTGGACGTGAAGGACAAAGCCGCCGTCCGTCGTCTGGACAAAATGACTGACGCCGCCGACGCGGGTGGTGAACGCGGCCTGCTTGAGCTGGCCGATTTCGGCGCGGTCCGCGGCCTCGGGAATTTCGGCGGAGCTCAAGGAGAACGGCGCCAAAATCACGGGCGACCGGCCTTCGGCCACGGCGGCCTGCGCGAACGTTTTGCCGGCGAGAACCTGGACCGTGGCGGTGGCGTAAAAATTTGTCCCCGCAGTTTGCGCCTGCTGGAACGCCTGCTGCATCTTGAAATCCTGGGTGGCGCGGGCCTGCACCTCGGCGAACGCCGGCACCGAGCTGGGCAGTTGTTTCGCCAGGCCGATGACGTAGATGCCGTCCTCGCCGACGATGGCGTCGGAGAACGGCGAGTCGGCGTTCAAGGCGAACGCGGTCTTGACGAGCGCGGGCGCATTGGCCAGTTCCGCCGGGGCGGCGCCCGCGGTGAATGGCGCGGTCAGGCGCGCCTCCAGTTTTTTTTGCGCCGCGACGGCGGCGAGATTTTCGGGCTTCACCGGATCCAGCGCAAACAGCACCTTGACGAATTCGCCGGACTGCTCGGCGGCAAATTTAAGCGCACGGTTCCGGATCAGCGCGTCGCGGATTTTCTCCCTGGCCTCCTCCGGCGACTTGGCGTCCTTGAACTCCGTGCTGCCATACTGGCGGTAGAAATTATCCACCGTCACCTCGAGGTTGGTCTTGGCCCACTCGGCCTTGGACTGCTCCAGGAAATTGGTGACGTTGAACCAGACGTAGTTCACCTGCACGCGGTCCGGCACGCGGTAATAGGCGAGGTTGTTCGTGAAAAACTGGCCGACGGCGGCGGGCGTGACCGTGACCTGCGACAGGTAATTCGAGGCGGAAAAGAAAACCGCCTGCGCGGAAACTTCCTGATGCTCGCGGTCGTAGAGCGCGGCGGCCTCCTGCGGCGTGACGAGCGAGCCGGACAGGCCGAGCGACAGGCCGAGCTGCTGGATGGTCAGGTCGCTGCGGACGTAACGCTGGAAATCTTCCACCGTGAGGCCTTCCGGCTTGAGCACATGCTCGACGAACTGGTCCATCGGCACGGCCTGGCCGCCGCGGCCCACGCTGCGCAGCACTTCCGAGGCGGCGAGCGCCACGGTTTCGCCGGGGATGTGGATGCCGAGCGACTTCGCCTTTTCCGAGAGCAGGAGGCGGACGTAGGTTTCGCGCTCGATCTCGTCGCGGCTGACGCTCGGACTTTTGTCCGGCCACTCGCCATTGTAATGCTGCCAGTAAAAAAGATAAAACTCCCGCTGCGCCCGCGTGTATTCCTCGGCGGAAATCTCATGGCCGTAGAGGGTGCCGTAACCGCCGCCGCCCCCGCCGCCGCCCCGGTTGCGCGACGGGCCGGAGCCCATGAAAAATACAAATGAAATAATGGTGAGGCCGGCAATCAACCACCAGAGCCACTTCGAATGTTTGCGAATAGATCCAATCATAGTGAAAAAATGAGGGCGCAGACTAGCCCGCACGGCGGGACAAGGCAACGGAAAAGCACGGAAAAACACGGGCGGGACGAATTAAGGAGCGCATCTTAGTTTTGAGAAGTGGCCTCATTGCTCAATCCCAAAGGGATTGCGTCCTACAGCCCCGCAGTCGCGGGATTGCGAGGCACGAGCTACCTTGGGAACGTCCCGCCAATGAACACAACCCCAACGGGGTTGTGGCCCGACGCCGTTCACCGACGCCGCACCCCCGTTGGGGTTGTGATTTTTCCCGGCGATGACCCAGGGTAGCTTCCCGCGCTGCGGGACAACCCTGGGCTTGGCGGCGGAATCCCTTTGGGATTCGTGGACGCGACTTCAGCCTGCAAAAAAATTCGCGCGTCTTCCCGTTTGAAGTTTGGAGCTTCCCTGGAGGTTGGAGCTTGGAATTTGGATGTTAACTTTTTAGCCACTTCGCCACGTCCGCCGCCGCGTAGGTGATGAGGATGTCCGCGCCCGCGCGGCGCATCGCCAGCAGAGTTTCCAGCGTCACCGCGCGCTCGTCAATCCAGCCTTTCGCCGCCGCCGCCTTGATCATCGCGTGTTCGCCGCTCACGGAATAAGCGGCGGTCGGATAACCAAATTCTTTTTTCACGCGGTGGATGATGTCGAGATACGCCAGCGCCGGTTTCACCATCACGATGTCCGCGCCTTCCTGGATGTCCAATGCCACCTCGCGCATGGCCTCGTTCGCATTCGCCGCGTCCATCTGATAACTGCGCCGGTCGCCGAACTGCGGCGTGGACTCGGCCACTTCGCGGAACGGCCCGTAAAACGCCGACGCAAATTTCGCCGCGTAGCTCATGATGGGCGTGTCGGTGAAATGATTTTTGTCCAGCTCCGCGCGGATGGCGCGGACGCGTCCGTCCATCATGTCGCTCGGCGCGACGATGTCCGCGCCCGCCGCCGCGTGGCTCGCCGCCGTTTGCGCGAGGAGCTTCAACGAGGGGTCGTTCAGGATTTTCAACGGAGCGCCGGCCTCCGGCACGGCGTGTTTCAATTTATTTTTATCGAGCC
>JAYVCM010000071.1:0-4508 GCA_043749955.1 Limisphaerales bacterium
GCCAAGGAACGCATCCCGCTCAACCGCGAGGAATTGTTGCAGGCCCTGCGCCGCGCCGAGATCATGACCAGCGAGAAGGCCAACTCCGTGAAGATGACCTTTGGCCGCAACCAGCTCGCCATCACCGCCAACTCGCCGGAAGTGGGCGAGGCGCGCGAGACGCTCGCGGTCAACTACAAGGGCAAGGAGATGGCCATCGCCTTCAATCCGCGCTACCTCATTGACCCGCTCGCCGCGCTGGCCGAGGACGAAGTCTTCATCGAACTGATTGACGAACTAAGCCCCGGCGTGCTGAAGATCAACGGGCCGTTTCTCTACGTCGTGATGCCGATGAGACTGAGCTAATCCCGCCGACTCGTCGCGCCGAAGCGCAGCGAAAGCGGATGCGGTTAAGTTAAGGCATGCTTTAGGCGGCTACACACGTTCACCGATATGTCCGATACCATCAAATTTAGTTGCTCCAAGTGCGGTCAGCACATTGAAGTTGCTGCCGAAAAGTTTGATGTGCCAGTTGCGTGTCCAGCCTGCGGTTTTTTTGTCATTCCGCCACCGGACACATTACGACAGCACGCTCAAGAGGTCTTATCTCGCCCCAACGATCAGACGCCTTTAGAGTTTATTGAAGCAGTGAGAGCGCAGACTTGCTATTCACATTTGAGGCGACTCATCGATTATTTCTCGTTGTTGGCTATTGTCGTCATAGTTATTGATGGCCTGTTCTACATGGCTGACAAAGCAATCGTTGGCATTGCCGTGATAGTCATTGGATGCTTTGTGATTGTAGCCGGTCGGCAGTCAGCTTTGCTATTGATTGACATTGCTGACACTTTGATTGAGCAAAACAGAAAGAAGAATCGAGAGACCGATGACAAAATCAAATTATGAACGAAACACCAAAATCCCTAGCGGAGCTTCAGGAAGAGGTTCTCGCACTTAAAAAACTGGCGGCGCAGCTTCAGAAGGAAAATCTGAAGACGAAGGAGGACATTGACCTTTTGAAACGGCAAATGAGCCAGCAGGGCTCCAACCGGGCGTGATGAGGATTGACGCCGCCAAGTCGCCAGAGCCAACCGCAGTTGGCGCTGGCCGTTCCACTGTCGCGGTTCACGACTCACCTCCGCCGTGGCTCAACTTGGATTCGTTAGGCATCTTTGCGTATGAACCCACAAGAACAAGAATATCTTCGTGATTTAACACTGAACCGGCTGAAGAAGGCTGGCTGGCTTTCCGCCGCTTCGGTTGTCTCGAACGATGCAACCCCCAATACTTTCGTAGGAAGGTTTGAGTGGACGGATTATGGCAAGCAACGCCGATTGGTTTTCCATTCGATTTTTGCAGAGCTTGGATATATTCCAGGTCCAAGACGGGGTGGCGAGTTTAACGTTTTACTTGAGCTTTGCCGGGTTTCTCCGAATGAGGATATGTCCAAAACTGGAGAAGCTCCAAAAGACCATCCACGTCCATGATGCGAAGCTTGAGCAGTTCCCAATCGTTGCATATGACTTTCACCAGTGATTCACCAAGCAGTGTTAAGGTGGGCCACATTACCACGATACATCTATGGACGACCTTGGATATTATACGATAGCAGTAGTTTTATATATCCTGGTTTTCGGCCTTGTTGGATGGGTCATTGGCGAACGCAAAGGCCGCGCAGAGGCCGGTTTTCTTTTTGGAGCGTTGCTTGGACCGATTGGCTGGCTAATCGTGGCAGTCGGTCCAGATGTCAAAGCAGCAGAGGAAGCCACACGCATGAGGAAGTGTCCATTCTGTGCCGAGTTAGTGCAGCCGGATGCCAAAGTGTGCAAGCATTGCGGTAGAGACATCGCACCAGTTGGTAGGGAGCCAGCGGTAGAGGAGCAAGTTGTTCAAGAGGTAGAGCAGCCAGTGAAAGACAGCACTATCGAAGAATACGAGCGTTGGAAGAAAGGCAAAGGAATAAAATGAGACTTTCGTGTTTGTGGCCCAAGTCGCCGGAGCCAACGCCGGCAATCAGTTGTCAGTTCCGTTACGCGGTTCACGGCGGCACCTCCGGCGTGGCTGATCTACGATAGGCAAATCACAATGCACAAATTTTACAGCGCTTTTGGTGTTCTTACCGCAAGTTTCGCCAATATGGAGGCCGATGTGCGAACACTGATCTCTGGTATTGCATTCAAAGGAGAAGCGGTCGTCGCTTCCGCTTTCATGGACAGATCGCAGTTGAGTGAAAATCTCGGGATTTTAAAAAAACTTGGTCGTCAGTATTGGGATGCCCACAGCTTATTCGAAAGTGTCGAGTCGCGAATCCAAAAGATAAAGGAAGTCAGAAATTTATTTATTCACGGTATTTGGTCGCCGAAGACTTTCGGACAACTAAACGGCTTTGCATCTGTTACAGATCTTCACACGAATTATGCACCAACTGAGACGATTAGGAGTTGGACGCATGATCAGACTTCAGAATATACGTTGGCTCAGTTCCAGGAAATCTTAGACGAGGTTAACGGGATAATTGCTCAAATTGGCGAGTTGCGTCTATGGCTAGAAAAAAAAGAGGGTATTGAATTTGGCTTTGGCGGAATCACTGGAATTTCCAAGCCAGTAAGAATTAATATAGATGGAAACGAGAATTCAGATTAACCAGCCGCAATTAACGCCATCCATTCCGAAAACAACAACCAAAAACCAAAGAAAGGAAAATATGAAATACATGATCTGCTGGAACGAACGTCCGCAAGGCTCGCCCATGGAATACGAGAACGCCCAGAAGCGCATCCTGGAGGTCTTCACCCAATGGACGGCGCCCGCCAATTTCAAGATCGAGATGTTCGTGGTGCGCGTGGGCGATTGGGGCGGGTATATGCTGGTGGACTGCGATGATCCGCTGGCGGTCCACAAGGTGTGCTCGATGCTCCCGGCTTTTTCGTTCGAAGCGCGCCCCGTGGTTCCCGTCATGGACGCCGTCCGCGTGGAACTGGAAGCCATCGCCTTCCGCGACGGACTCAAACGCAAGTGACAACTTTCAATCAGGCATGGCGGTCGCACAGTCGCGGAGCGTCTGGACTGCGCCGGCTTTAGCCGCGCTTTCGTGCGGACGGAAGACTCGGAACCAAGGAAAATTTTCGTGCGGGCGAAAAGCGGCGCTAAAGCGTCCGCAGTCCAGACGCTTCGCGCATCACGGGAATCATCAAGCCGCTCCGCTTCGGAGTTCGCGCCGGACGGGCAAAGGTTTTACTTCTGATTTTTTTCACCTTCCAGTTCCAGTTTCAGCGCGTGCAGCGAGAGGTTGATGTCGCCCATGAGCGCCAGCAGCGACACGCACAGTGAAACGAGGCAGGAAAAAAAGATGACCACCACCAGCCACGCCAGATCGCAGCGGAACCACGCGGCGAGAAACAAAATCATCACCAGCACCGCCGCCAGCAGCGCGCTGACCACCGCGAACAGGATGCTCCAGCGGATCAATTTTGCGCGGCGGTAGATGATGTCCACCTGCGCCTGGGTCTGCGCGCGTTCGCGGCCGGTCTGCGTCGCCAGTTCCTGCGTCATCGTCCGCGCGCGGTCAATCGCGCGGCCCAGCCGGTTAGTCATGGTGAGCAGCAGCAGCCCGACGCCGGAAATCAAGATGACCGGTCCGACGGCATCGCGCAGTTCGGGGATGATTTGTTCAAGTGAGGTCAGCGGCATAAAATTTTCGACCGCAGTTTAATCGCGCCGGGGAAACATGCAACAGCCGCATTTCGGTGGCGGTTCACCGGAAATGGCGGAGCGCGGCGTTCACGCCGCTTCGACGTGCGAAACAAAACTGGCCAAGAAATTCCAGCGGCTTGTCATTGCGGACGGTGAAGCGGGCTGAAGCCCGCGCTCCGCTACAACTTCACCCACTTGCCCTTGGCGGAAGATTCTTCCACCGCCGTCAGCACGCGCTGGTTTTTCAATCCGTCCTCAAACGTCGGATGCACGGATTTGCCGTCGGCGCAGGCGTTCACAAAATCCGCGACGGTGTGGACGAACGTGTGTTCGTAGCCGATGCCGTGGCCGGGCGGCCACCAGTTGGAAACGTAAGGCTGGATGTTGTCGCGTTGCGTCACAAGGATGTCGCGGAAACCTTGCCGGTCTTTCGGATCGTCGCCGTTGTAATACTTCAGCCGGTTCATGTCCTCAAAATCAAAAACGAGCGAACCCTTGCTGCCGTTGATCTCGATCGTGATTTGATTTCTGCGGCCGGGCGCGTAGCGCGTGGCTTCGAGGTTCGCCATCACGCCGCCGTCCATCCAGCCGAGAAACGCGGCGGAGTCGGGCGCGGTGACCTTGCCCATTTTGCGCGTGCCCTTGGCGAGCAAATCGGCGCGCGGACGTTCCGGCACGAACGTGTGGACGATGCCGCAGACATCGGTGAATTCGCCGATGAGATAACGCGCGAGGTCAACGATGTGCGAATTGATGTCGGTGTGCGCGCCGCTGCCGCTGGTCTCCTTGAGCAAACGCCAGTCGAGCGGAAATTCCGGGTCGGCCAGCCGGTCCTG
>JAYVCM010000072.1:0-9811 GCA_043749955.1 Limisphaerales bacterium
ATTTTTGCCGATGTCCATGTGAAACATGCCGTGCCGTTGGGCGACTGGTCGCTCGCAGATGCGGCGCACGACACCCTGGAGCGCGGCCTCGCCGACGCGCTCATCGTTTCCGGCGTCGGCACGGGCAAGGCCGCCGCCATTGGCGATGTGGAGTGCGTCCGGCAGGCGTGTCCGTCCGCAAAAATTCTCCTGGGCAGCGGCGTGAACACCGGCAACGTGCAGGATTTTCTGCGCCTCGCCGACGGCGTCATCGTCGGCTCCTCGTTGAAGCGCGACGGCCAACTGGCGAACCGCGTGGATGCGCGGCGCGTGGCGGCGCTGGCGAAGGCAATTGGAAATTTTCGATGAAGTTTGGGCGACACCGAAGCTGGATTCTCCTCCGCAACTTCGCGCCTCGTTGGCTTGTGCGGGAGCTGCTGATGGGTGCCTCGTGACACTGTGCTTGGCGCAACACCGGGAGCGCCGGCATCTTGCCGGCGAGTCCGCGTTCAAACCCCCAAGCACCCGCCGGCTGGAAGCCGACGCTCCCAGTGGTGAACCACGCCCTGCAACCAATCAAGTTCAAAAAACTAGAACCGGGTCAAGATGCACCAGTTGCCGATTTGCCGATGGAGCCGTGAAATTGCATTGAGCAATCACCGCCGGGCCGGTATTGTGTCGGCACTGCGCGCGTAGCTCAATTGGATAGAGCGTCAGCCTCCGAAGCTGAAGGTTGTGGGTTCGACCCCCGCCGCGCGCACCAGCCTTCGCCCGCAGCGAAGCCAGAGCGAAGGCTGCCGCGCCGAAGTGAAACGTAGGCGAGCCACGGCTCACGAGTTTTTCCACCGCTGCGAGCTACGGCTCGGCAGGCCAGCAAGTTTTCCATCGCTGAATTTTTTTGCCGCCAGCCAGTTTCACGTTCACTCCGCCGTCAGCGCCGCGCGTGCATCATCCGCCGCGCCGGTCTTCTCCAGAAAATATTCGTAGCCGCCAACATAGGGCGTCACCTGCCCGGCATTGACGTGCAACACCTTCGTCGCGAGATGGCTGATGAAATGCACATCGTGCGAGATGAAAATCAGCGTGCCTTCATAACGCTCCAACGCGAGCGTGAGCGACTCGACGGTGTGGATGTCCAAGTGCGTCGTCGGTTCGTCCATCAGCAAAAGATTCGGCGGGTCCACGAGAAATTTCACGAGGTTGAGCCGGCTTTTTTCACCGCCGCTCAAGACGGCGGTCTTCTTGAAAATGTCGTCCTTGCGGAACATGAACGAGCCGAGCACGCCGCGCGCCTCGTCCTCGCGCATGGCCGGCGCGCTGGCCAGAACTTCCTCCAGCACGTTTTTCTCCGGGTCGAGCGTGGCGGCGCGATGCTGGCTGAAATAACCGATCTTCGCATTGTGGCCGAGGTCGCGGGTGCCTTTCTGAAATTCCACGACCCCCGCAAGAATTTTCAGCAAGGTGGATTTGCCCGCGCCGTTCGGTCCGACAAGAACGGTGCGTTCGCCGCGTTCCACGGACAGGTCGAGACCGCTGTAAACCTGCGTCGCGCCGTAGGCCATGTGGATGCCTTCGAGCGAAATGGCGCGCTGCCCGCCGCGCGGCGGCGGCGGAATCTGGAACCGGAACGGTTTGCGCGGCGCGAGCGGTTTCTCGATGAGTTCCAGCCGTTCAATCTGCTTAAGCTTGCTCTGCGCCTGCGAAGCCTTCGAGGGAATGGAGCGGAAACGGTCGGCGAACGCCTGCAAGTCGGCGATTTCTTTCTGCTGATTTTTGTAGGCGGCGAGCTGCTGCTCGTAGCGCTCCTCGCGCTGCGTGAGGTATTCGGAATAATTGCCGGTGTAGGCGATCAGCTTCTTCTCGGAAATTTCGTGCACCTGCGTGACGACTTCGTCCATGAAATGCCGGTCATGGGAAATCAGCAGCAGCGCGCCGGAATAATTCTTCAGATAATTTTGCAGCCACAACAGCGAGAGCAAATCAAGGTGGTTCGTCGGCTCGTCCAACAGCAACAGATCCGGTTCCATTACGAGCAGCCGCGCGAGGCGGGCGCGCATGATCCAGCCGCCGCTCATCTCCTTGGCCTTGCGGTCGAAATCCGCATCGCGATAGCCGAGGCCGCGCAACATTTTCTTCGCCTTCGTCTCCACCTGCGGATCATTCAGCTTGTCGTGCTTGGCGTGCGCCTCCATGTATTCGGGCGAAGACACGTTGCCCGCCGCTTCCAACTGGTGCAGCAGTTTTTCGAGCTGCGGCAGTTCGTCCACGCGCCCGGTGGCAACCTCCAAAATAGTTTCGTCGCCATAGGCTTCGCCCTCCTGCGGGAGATAGCCGACCATCGTCCATTCATCGCGCTCGATGACGCCGGCATCCGGCTCGCGCTGTTTGAGGATGAGCGAGAACAGCGTGGTCTTGCCCGCGCCGTTCGGCCCGACGAGCGCGACGCGTTCGCCGTAATTCACCTGGAACGAAGCGTTCTCAAAGAGCGTTCGTCCGCCAAAGGTCATCTTAAGATCCCGGATTATGAGCATGAAAAAAAATCGCCGCCGGTGGGCTGGCCTCTAACGGAGAAAAAAACATTTCCGCCGGAGCCGGAGCATGGGTCTGACTGCGGCGACGAGCGGGAGAGGATATTCGCAAATTGTGCGCCGTCAATGGTCTATTGGGGAAAGGTTCGGGTTCACGATTCGGTTGACGCATCACCAAACGGGAGAAACGCAAAGACATGGCGCGGCGGAACCGCAACCGAATTTAACCGCGGATGACGCGGATAACACGGATGGGAAAGTTTTTTTAGCTGCATCATCCGCGTCATCCGCAGTAAAAATCTTCTCAAACTGGAACGATGTCATGGATGGCACGGCAGAGGACGCAGAGTCACGCCGAGAAAATCAAATCAGTTTCACCCGGACGTGTGCCTGCCAGCCCAAATGCTTCCCCGCGTTGCTCCGTGTCCTCTGCGTCCTCTGCGTTTCTCCGGTTTTTTATCCACGTCATCCCGGTTGAAGCTGTGGCGTCCGGCCATTTCCTGTTTGACGATTTCCCGCAAAGGGCGAAACTGCCGGAGCCATGAACCTGAAACGCGTCTTTGCCTGGGCGTGCCTCGCGCTGGTGCTCGTCTGCGAGGTGGCGCTCTTCCGCGCCTACCGCGACCTGGACGCGTCGCGGGTGGAACTGCGCGTGGCGCAGACGCAGATGCGGCAGATGCAGGAGGAACTGGATGCGCTGCGCAATTCCAACGCCGGCCTGCAGGCCGCCGAAATTTCCCGGCTCCGCAAAGTCAACGCCATCTTCACCAACAAGCTCGCCGCGCTGCAACTGTCCATCATGCCGCTGATCGTGGAAAACCAGTCGAACGCGCAGCACCTCGCCACCGCGCGCACGGCCCTCCAGTTGCAACAGGACCATCTGCAGCAGCTCCAGGACGAGAACGCGGAGATCGTGGACACGAGCCTCACGGTCATCGCCCAGAAAACCTGCCTGAACAACATGCGGCTGATTGACGACGCCAAGCAGGAATGGGCGGCGGACTATCAGAAACTTCCTGCCGCCGTGCCCGTCGCAAAAAATTTGCTGCCCTACCTGAAGGACGGCGTCTTCCCCGAATGTCCCGGCGGCGGCGTGTATTCCATCAACGCCGTGGATGAAGTCCCCACCTGCCTGATCCCCGGCCACGCGCTGCCGCAGTAGCGGCGGGCCTCCGGCCTGCCGTAGAGCCGGGCGTCCCGCCCGGCGGAAAAGATGCGACCGGCCGGCAAAATATTTTGAACAACCAAGGAACGAAGCAACCAAGCCAGCAGGACAACTTTGTTCCTTGGTTGCTTGGTTGTTGAACTCATCGGGATTCCGGGTAGCCGAGGTTCGCCGCCGCAATTTGCAAACACGCCCCGGCGGTAAATCATTTCGCTCCGCGCCTTCGCCCGCTACCATCTGCGCGATGCACTGGCTTCAATCGCTCGACATCGCGCTGTTTCATTTCATCAATGGCGCGATGATCAATCCGTTCTTCGACTGGCTCATGCCGGTCTTGAGCGGCCGCGGCGTGCCGTGGCTCATCGCCGTCGTCATCGTGGTGCCAGTGGTTCTTCTGTGTGGCAGCGTCCGTTTGAAAATTTGCGCGCTGCTCCTGGTGCTCGTCGTCGCGCTCGGCGATCCGCTCATCGTCGGCACCATCAAAGACGCCGTCGCCCGTCCGCGCCCGTGCCTCACGCTGCCTGACGTGAACGCACCGCTCGGTTGCACGACCAGCGGCAGCATGCCCTCCGCCCACGCCGCCAACTCGTTCGCGCTCGCGATGGTTGCATTTTTGTTTTACCGGCGCAGCGGGTGGATCCTGTTTCCGCTCGCGGCGGGTGTTGCTTTTTCCCGCGTCTATTGCGGCGTGCATTATCCGAGCGACGTGCTGGCCGGAGCTGTTCTCGGCGCCGGCTACGCCATCGCGCTGGTGATTTCGGCGCAGGCCATCTGGAATTTCATCGGCAGAAGGTTTTTCCCAAGCTGGCACGCGCAACTGCCCTTGCTGCTTCATCACGCATCACGCATCACGCATCAGGCGGAAAAAACATCCAACATCCAACCCGTCCTCCGTAGCGGCACTGCGGAGGGTGGACATCCAACATCCAACACCGAATGGCTGCGCTTGAGTTATGCGGTAATTTTTCTCGCGCTCGTCGGCCGCTGGATTTATCTCGCCAGCGGTGTCATCAATCTCTCGCAGGACGAGGCGTATCAATGGCTCTGGGCCAAGCATCTCGCGCTCTCGTATTACAGCAAGCCGCCGGGCATCGCGCTCATCCAATGGGCCGGCACCGCGCTGGGCGGCGACACGGAATTCGGCGTGCGCTTTTTCTCGCCGCTCTTCGCCGCCATCTTGAGCGTGCTGGTGCTGCGTTTCATGGCGCGCGAAATCGGCGGACGCAACGCCTTCCTGCTTCTGCTCGTCACCTTCGCCACGCCGCTGCTTGTCACGGGTTCCATCCTGATGACCATTGATCCGCCGCTCGTGTTGTGCTGGATGTGGGCGGTCGTCGCGGGCTGGCGCGCGGCGCAACCCGGCGGCAAGACCCGCGACTGGCTCATCGTGGGCCTCGCGCTCGGCCTCGGCTTCCTCTGCAAATACACCGCCGCGCTGCAACTCGTCTGCTGGGTGATGTTCTTCGCGCTGCAACCGACCGCGAGGATTCATCTCAAAAAAATCGGGCCGTGGCTCGCGCTCGGCGTGTTCGCGCTCTGCACCCTGCCCGTCCTGATTTGGAACTGGCAACACGGCTGGATCACCGTCCACCACGTCGCGAGCGACGCCGGGATGCACGGCCAATGGAAACCCACGCTGGATTATTTCTTCGAGTTCACCGGCGCGGAAGCGGGACTGCTCAATCCAATTTTCTTCATCGCCATGCTGTGGGCCATGTTCGCCGCGTGGAAACGGCGCGCGGAAAAACCGTTCTGGCTGTTTTTATTTTGCATGGGTGCGCCGCTGTTCCTCGGCTACTGGCTGTTCTCCTTCCACTCACGCGTGCTGCCGAACTGGATCGCCGCCGCCGTGCCGCCGCTGTTCTGCCTCATGGCCGCCGTCTGGAGCGAAAGCAAACTGCGCGTGAAACCGTGGCTCGCCGGCGGCCTGCTGCTTGGAATTGTCTTCTCCGTTTTCATGCACGACAGCAGCCTCATCGGACGCATCGTGGGCAACCGGATTCCCGGCGACAAAGACCCCGCCCATCGCGTGCGCGGCTGGCGCGAAACCGCGCTGCTGGTCGAAGCCGAACGCGCCCGGCTCGGCACGAACGCCTTCATCCTCGCCGACCATTACGGCACCACCGGGCTTTTCTCGTTTTACTCGCCACCCGCCCGCGCCGCCGCCAACGCGCAAAAGCCAATCGTCTATTGCCTCGAAGCCGACGAGGCTGCCAACCAGTTTTTTTTCTGGGACGATTACAACTACCGCGCGCATCGTCAGGGCGACAACGCCCTCTTCGCTTTGCGCTACGACCCCTACCCGCTCGAAAGCGGCTGGTTCTGGAAATGGCTCAAGCGCGAGCCGATCAAATACGGCCCCATCCCGGAACAACTGCCGGTTCCCGCCCGGCTCGCCGCGCAATTTGAGAGCGTCACCAACCTCGGCGTGCGTGAAATCAAGTTGCGCGATGGCCGCGTCTTCCAGCGCGTGCAGCTCTTCGGCTGCTACAAGCTGAAATAGTTTTCCAACCATGAAAGATACGGATGACACCGCGACATCTTCTCCCTCTCCGCCAACGCAGTTGGGGGAAATGGCCGGGGTGAGGTGGCGCGTTGCACAAAATTTTCCCCTGCTCGTGTTTCGCGGTTTGAACAATGAATTCCTCCGTTGAAATCCTCCTGCCCGTCCGCGACTACGACCTCGCCGCGACGCTCGACTCCGGCCAGGTTTTCCGCTGGCGGCAAACTGGCGGCGCGTGGCACGGCGTCGTCGGCAGACATTTCGTCCAGCTCACGCAAACGGAAAATGGAATCCACGCCATGACCTCCGCGCCCGTCGAGGACTGGAATTTTCTCCGTGAATTTCTTCAGGCGAATGTGGATTTGTCCGCCGTGCTGAAAACTTTTCCCGACGACGAGCCGATGCGCCACGCCGTCGCCGCGTGCCGGGGACTGCGGCTGCTGCGGCAGGAACCGTGGGAATGCCTCGCGTCGTTCATCCTTTCTTCGACGAAACAGATTGTGCAAATCCGACAGATTGTCGCCCTGCTCTGCGAACGGTTTGGCGAACCGGTGGCGGGGATAAACGCAGAGGCGCAGAGAACGCAGAGAAACGTCGGGTTGGAAAATTCTCTGCGCGCCTCTGCGTCCTCTGCGCCTCTGCGTTCGTTCCCTCCGGCAGCGCGGATTGCCGTGTTGAATGAAACCGAACTGCGCGATTGCAAGATGGGCTTCCGCGCGCCGAGCCTGCTCGCCGCCGCGCGGCAGATCGCCGATGGAAAACTTGATCTGGAAAAGATTCGCGCGCTGAATTATTCCGACGCGCGCCATGAATTGATGAAGCTGCGCGGCGTGGGCGGGAAGATTGCCGACTGCGTGCTGCTGTTCGGCTACGGATTTGATTCCGCGTTTCCGGTGGATGTGTGGATCGAACGCGCGTTGCAGGAACTGTATTTTCCCCGCCGCCGCGCGAGTGAGCAGCGGCTCCGCAAATTTGCCGCCACGCATTTCGTCCCGCACGCCGGCTACGCGCAGCAGTATCTGTTTCATTACATGCGGACGAAAATAAAGTGATTCGTTCCTTATTGAAAGCAGGGTGACACTGCCCCCGGAGCGCCGGTCTCCGACCCGGCCAGCCTGGAACTTTGCCCGCCAACGCGCCGGATCGGAGATCGGCGCTCCGCCACCCCGGTGAGATGGGGCAGTGCCATGCGCCCTGGAAAACCGGCCGTCCGCTTTCGCGGTTGACTTCACCTGGCTGGCATGGCTTTGTTCTGGCCGTCAGACTCAACCAGGCGAACAAAATGTTTAACCTAAAATCATACTTCATCCGGGAACACGTCGGCATTCTGAAACTGTCGGACACCTACGACATCTTGGATCCGCAATCGCAGGAACTCATCGGCGTCGCCAAGGAGAAGCCCGGCACCCTCGTCCTGGTGCTGCGCTTCTTGGTGAACAAACAGATGCTGCCCACGAAAGTTTTCGTCTATGAGGGGGCCGATCACGAGGACGAAAGCAAGCTGCTGTTTTCCATCCAGCGCGGCCTCACCCTCTTCCGCTCCCGCGTCAACATCTGCGACAATCGCGGAACGGTCATCGGGTGGTTGAAGAGCAAGGCCTTCTCGCTGGGCGGCGCGTTCCGGGTCTTTGATGCGGCCGACAATGAAGTCGCGTTGGTCAAAGGCGATTGGAAAGGATGGAACTTTCGCTTCCTGGACAAGTCGGAGAATGAAATCGGGACCATCACCAAGAAGTGGGCCGGCATCGGCAAAGAGCTGTTCACCTCCGCCGACAACTACATCATTTCCTTCCACCAGGAACCCACGCCGGAGAACACCATCCTGCTGCTCGCGGCGGGGCTGTCCATTGACACCATCTACAAGGAGAGATAGGCCACCGTGAAAACAACTGTAAACGCGCGTGTGCACTCTCGGTCGTATAATCACTGATTAGGCAGCAAGACACACGTTATCTACCAACAACACACACCAAATATATTATGAGCGGAATCGGAGGTTTTTTAGCATTTGCTTATGTCATCGCGTGCATTGGCGTTATCATTTACATCATCACGCTCGCGGCTAGGTTTGTTGGCGCACACGAGCGCATGGCAGACGCTTTAGAAAAGATTGCGCTCAAGAAACAAGACGACAGTAAGCCGTGAAAGATTTGTGCTGAGTTTGATTTGAGTTATGAGGCTTTTGCTGGGTTCAACAAGTCGCCGGAGCCAACCGCCGTTGGTGTGTCCGTTCTGGTGTCGCGGTTCCCGTCGCGGGTCGGCGGTGTCCCGCAGTCGCGGGATTTCTACGTGAGGCGTCCGGCGTCACGTTATGAAAAAGACAAAACCAAGAATATGAAAAACAGGCCGAAACAGGAAACCGATGGATGGGGCTGTTGCGTCACCACCATTCACGCGCATCCCCACGCGTTTACGTTGATCGAGTTGCTCGTCGTCATCGCGATCATCGCCATCCTGGCGGCAATGCTCCTGCCAGCCTTGAGCAAGGCCAAATCAACTGCCTTGCGAATCCAATGCCTCTCCCAGGGCAAACAGACCGGCCTCGCTCTCAAGATGTATGTGGACGACCACGCCGACCGCTGGCCGGACACGCGGATGTTCCAGAATATGACCGCTGAAATCGGGGCGTTCCACGGCGGCCCGCCCGGCGGCGACCCGCTCAATGATTTCACGACCAGCGCCCAGGGTGGCTTCGTTTCATTACTCCGACCGTATGTCGCCGGCAGCAGCGCGGCGGCTCCGTTGTTCACGTGTCCGGCGGACAAGACCGCTGTTCTCACCAACAACCCCGTAGCTCCGGTCAACTGGATGTATCGCTGGCTCCTCTCCGCCTACGCGCAAACCAAAGCTCTCAAGACCGGTGTTTTTGTCAGTCCCAGCCAACAAGTCTGTTATCATGAGGCACCGGTGGCATTTCATTTTGGAAACACCCCGGTCTGGGTGTTCGCGAGCGCAGCCGTCGCGCGCCAGCCAAAGATCAATGCTTCATTCGTGGATGGGCACGCCTCGATCTGGCACGTCGCCAAATCCGAAGTCGCCGGTATCGCGTATGATGCCAATTGGTTCGGCTCACCTTATCCGATTGGCCACGCCGGGTCTGACACATTTAGTGATCCAGCGAAGGGCTGGGACGGAGAATAGGTGAAATGCACGCAAGCTCAATTGCAGACGGCATCGGCTGGGTTGTCACTTATGAGCGCACCGCCGTTGGCGCTGGCAGTTCCGCTGTCGCGGTTCACGCCGCGAGTCAGCGGTGTCCCGCAGTCGCGGGATTACTATGCTAGAAAAAAGTTTTTCACGACTCCGCTCAGTGGTTGTGCGTATCCTTCGCGCAACCTGAAATGAAAATTGAAACCCTCCTGACGCCGGCGGAACTGCCCGCGCTCGCCCGCCGCGATCTGCGCGCCACGGCGTGCGTGGTGTTCGACATCCTGCGCGCGACCAGCACGTTCGTCACCGCGCTGCAAAACGGCGCGGCGGCAATCATCCCCGTCGGCGAAATCGCCGAAGCCGTCGCCCGCCGCCAGCAACAGCCGGATGTTCTGCTCGCGGGCGAGCGCGATGGCGTAAAAATCCGCGCGGCGCCGAAGTGGCACGGGCGTCCCGCCCGTGAGGACATCGTTGGCGAAGCTGCTC
>JAYVCM010000073.1:0-2686 GCA_043749955.1 Limisphaerales bacterium
GCAACCGTAGCGTCCGGTTGTTCGATAAAGGCGCGTCGCCGGAGTTGCTGGATTATCTTGATCTCGCCGAGCCGGCAGACGATGAGACTAAAAGTGAATTGCTGCCCGACGGCGTTGCGGAAAATCAAGGGCGTCCACTTTTATTTTTTGTCAACGAGAGCCGCCTCGCCCATTCCACAGACACCCATCGCACAGAATCATTAAATTGCCTGCGCCGAAATCTCGCTTGCCGTGGTGAGCGGACTTATCTTGCAGTTGTTCGTCCGGGTTCGCTGGAGGTTGTGCCGGTCAGTCTCCGAGCAGATTCGCCCGCTTGGAAAATTTATGAATCAGGAACAACCAAGTCGCTGACATTTTTTTCACGGCTCGCGCTGGGTCACATTGACGGGGTGGAGCAGCCCGACGATGCCGAATTTGTGTTCAAGGAAATGCTCAACCTGTTGAATCAGGGAATTGATCGCATTGCCACCAAATTGGCTGGTCAGATGTCCTTTCACTGGTTGGCCGGGCCTTGTTCTTCCGTTTTCTCTGTGACCGGCACATTGTTAAAAAAACAAATCTCCGAAGCATTGCGCCCCACGCCGGCGAGCTGAATGAATGTTTTGATAACGCGCAAAACGCGTATGACACCTGCCGGTGGCTTGATAACACATTCAACGGCGACTTTCTCCCGTTGCGCGACAAGGGAAACCGGGAATTTTTTGGCTATATTGCCGGACGCTCCACCATTGTTTTCAGCCACCTCAAAGGCATCTTGCGCGGAGATGAGCCGGTCGGCACGGAAGAATATCAAACGCGACTGCCGATCAAGTGGAGCGATTTTAATTTTGCACACATTCCCATTGGCCTGTTAAGTCAGGTCTATGAAGCCTTTTGCTGGAAATGGGAGGCGCAATCATCGGCAGAAATGAGCGTTCACTACACGCCGCGACATATTGCTGCGGCCATTGTGGATGAAGTTTTTGATTCGCTGCCCAACGCGCACGAGAGCCGGGTGCTCGACGCATCGTGCGGAGCCAGCGTCTTTTTAGTTCTTGCCTTTCGCCGACTCTACCGCGAGCGATGGGCGGCAACTGGTAAGCGACCGGGGACGAAGGAAATCCGCGACATTCTTTATCGGCAACTCACCGGCTTTGACATCAGCGAATCCGCCTTGAGGTTATCCGCCTTGAGCCTTTATCTCACGGCGATTGAACTCGATCCCGAACCAGTTCCGCCAAGTAAATTGGGTTTCAAGGAATTGAGGAAGTGTGTTTTGTTTGACCACCGTCGTCGTGACGACCCGCCGGAAGGGCTTGTGATCGGCAGCCTCGGTTCGCAAGTCAATGGACAGTTCGATGGAAAATATGATGTGGTAATCGGCAATCCGCCCTGGACCGCGCTCAAAAAAAAGCATAAAAAATTGGCGCTGGAGTTGGACGCCGTGAGCCGCGCCATCGTTTCGCGCAAGGATGCCGAGCTGGGCAAGGATTACGAAAATCCCGACAGCGTTCCTGATTTGCCGTTTATTTGGAAAGCGACCGAGTGGTGCAAGCCGGACGGACGCATCGCCATGGCGTTGTCGGCGCGCACACTGTTTAAGCAGCGCAGTAAATCGGTTCATGTTCGCAAGGCATTGTTCCAATTGCTGGAAGTTACCGGCATTATCAACTGCTCAAACTTACGAAAAACACGCGTGTGGCCGGAAATGGATCAGCCGTTCATGCTGTTCTTTGCCCGCAACCGTCGGCCAAAACCCAGTCACACCATTCAGTTTATTTCTCCCCATGCTGACAATCGCCTCGGCAGTCTTGGCGAAGTGAGAATTGATTCGGAATCCGCGCAGCCGGTGCCGGTCGAAATGATAATTGCAGAACCGTGGCTCTTGAAAGCGCTCGCGGTGGGAACACCACTGGATGCGGATGTTGTTCGTAAGGTTTTGAAATCTGGCGGAGTGGCGTTGAAAAAATATTGGGAGGAAGATTTGAAGCTATCCAGTAGCAACGGATACCAAATCAAGCCAAAGCAAACCCAGCGAAATGCCAAGCTACTGAAAGTGCTGCCAAATCTCAACGCAACTGACAGGTTTAGATTCATCGTCAATACGCGGCAGTTGGAAAATTTTGATAGGGATACTGTATGTTGGCCACGCATTCATAAAAAAGATGCAGACAAACTCCGTGTGTATCGCGCTCCTCTCACACTTATCCAAGCTTCGCCGGGGCTAAACCGTGCAGATGGTCGAGCCTTGTTGAGTTTGTCCGACGTGGCTTACAACGAGAGTTTTTACGGTTATTCGGCTAACGGACACCCAGATTCAAAACATCTCTGCCGCTACTTGCATCTCTTTGTTCACTCAAACTTGTTGATGCACTACACGCTAATGACAAGCGCGGAAATCGGCGTTGAAAGGCCAAAGTTCCAAAAACAAGATTTTGACGATTGCCCAATAATTACATTTGAAAAGCTGACAGATGATCAGCGCAACGAAGTTGAAAATTTGTCCAAGCGGCTTATCGCGGAAGAAGCTGGGGTGTTTGCTGACATTGATACCTTTTTTGGAAAGCTCTACGGCTTGGATGAACGCGATATGCAAGTCATCCGGGACACGCTCGAAGTCCGCGATCCAAACGATGAGCTTGGTCAACGCGGCAGCACACCACCGACGCCGGGAGAGATTGAAAGATTCCGCCGCCGTCTCGAATCC
>JAYVCM010000074.1:0-5544 GCA_043749955.1 Limisphaerales bacterium
CCTTCCGCCACGCGCGCGAGATGTGCGGACGGATGAAGCCGTAGAGCAGATAGCCGGTGAAGAACAGCGGCAGGACGTAATACAAAATCTTCTCGCGCAAAATCAGCAGGCAGCCGAGGAACAGCGCGCCAATCACCACCTTCAGAAACGTCGTGGACGAACGCAGCCCGAGTGATTTGAAGCTCGGATACTTCACCTCGCTCACCATCATCGCCGAGAGGAAAACCAGCACCACCGGCAGCAGCCAGCCCCAGCGGCCGAGATCTTTTTCCTTCTCATTGAGTTTGATGATGAACAGCGTCAGCGACGCGACCAGCCCGGCGGCGGACGGGATCGGAAAGCCGAGGAAATCCTTGCCCGCGCCCGGCGCGTTCATCGCGGAGAGGCAGTTGAACCGCGCCAGCCGGAACGCGCCGCAGATGAGATAGATCGAGGCGATGAACCAGCCGAGTTCCGTGTATTCGCTTGGCAGCGCTTCGCGCAGCACGATGCGGTGCACGAGAAACGCCGGCGCGACGCCGAACGAAACCAGGTCCGCCAGCGAATCAAACTCGCGGCCGAACGGGCTTTCATGTCCGCCCATGCGCGCGATGCGGCCGTCGAACAAATCAAAGATGCAGGCGAGCAGGATGAACGCGAGCGCCACCTTGATGGGCATCCAGTTCACCATGCCGCTCGCGTCGGGCACTAGGTTCGCCTCGACAATCTTGGTCAGCGCCACGAAGCCGCAGAACAGATTTCCCGCCGTGAACAGGTTCGGCAGAAAATAAATCTTCAGCTTCGGCGGCTCGGTGGTTGGAGAAGTGTCGGGCATGGAACTTAATAATTGGGGAAACATCCAACATCCAACATCCAACACCGAACATCCAAAGTCAGACCGCCATCCAAACCTTGCCGGCATTCGTTGTTGGATGTTGGATGTTGGATGTTGGATGTTTTTTTCATGTGTATTTCAAACCAGTTCCGCGAGGATGCTCTCGCCGCCGACCACGCGGTCACCGAGTTTCACATTCACCTTCGCGGTCATCGGCAGATACACGTCCACGCGCGAGCCGAACTGGATGAGGCTGATGCGTTCGCCGCGCTGCACGATCTCGTTTTGCGCGACCCACGGCACGATGCGGCGCGCGATGAGTCCCGCGATGAGCCGCACGCCGACCTTCACGCCCATCGGTTCGCCGGCCTCGATGCCGATCAAAACATTCTCGTTGAACTTCGAGCAGTCCGCGCGCATGGCGTTGAGATACTGGCCGGGCGAATGTTTGAAATAGGCGATGCGGCCCAGCACCGGCGCGTTCTGCACGTGGACGTTGAACACGGAAAGAAAAATGGAGATGCGCTGACATTCGCCGCCCATGAATTCGGGTTCCGTGATCGTGTCAATCGTGTCCACCTTGCCGTGGCCGGGGGCGAGCACGAGATTCTTCCCCGTCGGCACCGCCGCATCCGGGTCGCGGAAAAAATAAAAGGTGAAGAGGATGAACAGCAGCCACAGCCCGCCCAGCACGCCCGCCAGCCCCAGCACGAACGAGCCGATGATCTTGCCGAGGAAGGCGACCGCCAGCAGCACGAGCACCGCCATGCCGGACAAGCCGATGAGGGTCAGGGCGGATTGCGCCGCTTTGCCAGAATGTTTCACCCGGCCAAACTAAAATTTTTTCGCGGCACTTGCAATTCGGCATTTTCAGGGCAACTTGGCTTCCGTCGCAGAGAAAGGCGGCGTTGCAAACCGAAAACCAAAATAAAATTATGTCATTACACACACCTGACCTGACGAAATTCCCGCCGCGCAGTCCGCGCGTGCGGCTCGGCGGCTACGTGATCCTGCCGCGCATGTTGGACAAGGGCCGCGCCACGCTCGCCGGCAAGCACGGCGAGTATCACTATGCCTGTCCGCTAGACCAGCGGTTTCTGGATTTCGCGGGCATTGACCCGGAAGCGTTGAAGGCGCACTTGACCAAGGGCGACGGGGAAGTTTTGGAATGGATCGAGAAGAACGCGAAACACAAACACTCGCCGGAGCAGATCGCCGCGTGGTCGGCCTTCGCCGAGCAGCGCGCACCGATGGACGTGGAATCGCGCGAGTATTTCAACGGCATCCACAAGCAGGCCGGGCCGAAACGCGAGGACATCACGACGTGGTTCGACGTGCTGGACCTGGACGATCATGTGAGCTTCGGCGGCCAGGCCTGAAGAAATTACGATTGGGGATTTACGATTTACGAGCGTAACCACGGTAGGGCTGCGTTGCCGCGCAGCCAAAATCAATCAGGGCGGCGCAGCAATGCCGCCCTGCCAAAAAACAAAACGCCTCATGAGAAATCGTGGGGCGTTTTTGTTTCGGCAAGGTTTGCACAGGGAATTTGCAGCCTGTCTCGGCATTACGCATCGGGGTTATCTACCTTTCCACACTTTCTTGCTGCCCTCGTCCATCAGTGACACCCGAAACTCGGCGTCTTCAATAATCTTTCGCGTGACGGTGGCGAAGCTGCTATACGGATTATCTTTGGAACGCTCAAACCGCAAGACACCGAAAACTGTGCGCTCATCATTGCGAAAATACAAGGCATAGGGCTGCTCATCTGGCGCACGGTCATCAAGGTAGCGATGATGAAACATGAAATACCAACGACCGCCTTTCTTGTCATGAAACTTTTTAGTTTGTAATGACCATGTTTCCATACGATGTGAGAACGATGTCTAGCATTAAGGAAGGCGCGTTAGTTTGATGGCCTATCTGGATTCACCTGCGCAACCCTATTTCCACCCCGCCTCCGTGTCGAGCCGAATTGCAGTGCGGGCGACGCGGTGAAAAGCGGCGTTGAACCGTCCGCAGTCCAGACGCTCCGCGAGGTTTGTTGACGTCCGGCACGCGCGAAGCGTCTGGACTGCGGCTGCTTCAGCACCGCTTTGGAAGGGAACGGAATGTTCTGCAAATGCCGGTCCACGGTGCCAATTACGTCGTGCGATAAAGAAAATAAAAAAGACGCGAAGAAAAATTCTTCGCGCCTTTTTGTGATTCGATTTTGAAAATCAGGCCGCCGGGGCGGCGTCCGTTTTCCAAGCTTCAATTTTTTCAATGCGCTGGCGTTGTTTGTTGCCGTGCAGTTCCGCCTCGATTTCGTCGCCGACCTTGTGGTTCAGCAACGCCATCGCCACGGGCGTGAGATAGCTGATGACGCCCTTGTCAGGATCGGAATCCCAGGCGCCGAGAATGGTGAACGTCTCCGTCTGGTTGGACGCCAAATCCGTGACCTGCACAATCGTGCCGGGGCCGACCACATCGGTTTTCGCGTTGGAAAAATCCTGGCCGCGCGCGCGCATGAGTTGCGACTCCAGCTCCCCTTTGCGGTGCATGATCATTTTCTGCATTTCCTTGGCGGCCTTGTATTCATGGTTCTCGCGCAAGTCGCCGTAGCTGCGCGCGATGGCGATCTCCTTCGAGTTGGCCGGAATTTTTTTCTCCACCAGCTCCTGATACTCGGCGCGGCGGCGTTCCAGACTTTCCCACGAGACGAGCAGCGTGGCGTCCTGCTTGGTCTGTTCGCCGGTGATGAGCGACTGCACGATCGGATGCGCCTTGACGAGGCGGGCGAGGAGCGAACGCTTGTCCATGTCGTCAAACACGGGCGAGAGCTGCAACGCGCGCGTCAGATCCTTGATGATCTCGATGTCGGCGGAGGCGGTGAGTTCGCCGAGCAGTTCCTGGTCTTCCAAAATAAAATCGCGCAGGCGGTTCGAGCGCCGCTCGTTGAACTGGTCGCGCTCCATCGAGGTGAGCATGGCGCGGAACACTTCCGGGCCGAGGATGTCCACGAAATCTTCGTTGCGCTCGCGGCCAAACCACAGGAGCAGCTCGGTGCTGGCCGTGTGCTGGTTGATGAGCCGGGCCAGCGTTTCCTTGAGCAGGGCAAATTTTCCCTGCGCGATGAGCAGGCTGGCGAATTCCTTCGCGAGCTTGGCGGAAACATAATTGATCGCCCCGCGCAACACCTCGTGCCAGCGTTCGGGATTCGCCTGCCGGTAGGATTCGAGCGCGCGATGATGTTTCGCGGCGGGGATGGTCTCGACGAGCGGGCCGAACTTGATCCCGTCCTGCAGCCAGATTTGCGCGGCGGAAATTTCACCGGCGGTCGGCGAAACCCCGGCGGCCTCGCGCAATTCGTCCCGCGAAAAAATCGCCTCGAGCGCGACCGACGGCTGCGTGCGCTGATGCGAGACGATGTCCGTGTTGAGCGCGGCGATGACTTCAACCGCGGCGGCGGCCTTGTCTTTCAAGTCCGGCACGCCCTTCAAAATTTCGGCGACGACGATGATGCGCGCCTTCAAACCCTTGGCCGCGCGAAAATCCGTGAGCAGCCGGTCTTGCAGCGACGTTTCCAGCGCCTGATAAACCACCAGCTCGGTTTTTTTCAGCGGCACGATGAAGTGGCCGTCCTTCTTCATCTCGCGCTTGGCGGTTTCCCACCATTTTTTCCAGTCGTCGCGGATGACATCCGGGACGAGCGCCTGCTGGATCTGGTCGGCGGTCGCCTTGCCGCCAAAACTGTTTAACACCAGTTTGATGAGGTCGAGATGATGCGCGGCCAGGTGGCGCACGGACTCGAGGTCCGCCGCTTTGCGCGCGAGGATATGATTTTTGGGAATCGGCTTGAGCTGTTCGGCGGCGAAGGAAAGATCCATCGTGTGGCCCGACTTGCCGGGAAAATCAATCGTGAAGCGCGCGAACACCGTGTCCACCGTCTTGATTTTTCCAAAGCCCCAGCTGCGGTGCGAACAGCAGCCGCCATCCACCAATTGGGTGAGGGGATCAACGTGTTTGCCTTCAATTTTTCCCGCCGCCGCCAGTTTTTCGAATTCTTCTCTCATAAAAGTTTTAATCTCGCGTCTAATTGGCCAAGTGACATCATTAAACAAGTTGAGTGAACAAAATCCAAGACAAATTGCGGCGCGGGTTTTATCCCAGCGCCTGAACAGCGGCGAATTTACGGAAAATCTGCTCGAAACCGCGCTGGCCAACGCGCGGCTTTCGCCCGCCGACCGCGGCCTCTGCCACGAACTCGTCTGCGGCGTCGTCCGCTGGCAGGCTACGCTGGACCGCCTTATCGCGCGCAAGACCACGCCCGGCCGCGAGCCGCGTCCCGCGCTCATCAACCTGCTGCGCCTCGGCCTCTACCAGATTTTCTGGCTCGACCGCATCCCGCCGCACGCCGCCGTCCACGAGACCGTCGAACTCGCCAAACGCTCCGGCTATGTGTCACAGTCCGGTTTCATCAACGCCATCCTGCGCGGCTATCTGCGCGAGTTCGACGAGGTGAAAAAAATTCTCGCCGACATGAAAATCTCGCAGCCCGCGCTCGGCTGGTCGCATCCGGATTGGCTCGTGGAAAAATGGCGGAAAAATTTCGGCGACGAACAGACGCGGCAGTTGCTGGAATGGAACAACACGCCGCCAAAAAATTTCGCCCGCGTCAACACGCTTAAGTGTAGTGGCACAGGCATCTTGCCTGTGAGTTCCGATGCGGTTGCAAGCCGGAAACACAC
>JAYVCM010000075.1:0-2988 GCA_043749955.1 Limisphaerales bacterium
CATATCACCACCCACTTCTGAGCGGCGTGGCTACTTGTCCAATTTGCGCCGAAACTCTGCGCAGGCTTTGACCACGTCCGGCGCGTTGAGAATCGCCGAAACGACGCAGATGCGTTTCGCACCGGCGGTTAGCACTTCATCAATCGTCTGAAGATTAATTCCGCCGATGGCGAACCACGGGACAGTCACGTTCGCCGCCGCCCAGCGGACGTATTCCAACGTCACCGGCTTGGCTGTCGGCTTCGTGCCTGTCGCAAAAATCGGTCCGATGGCGATGTAATCTGCTCCGGCATCCAGTGCGCGCTGCGCCTGTGCGGGAGCGTGTGTGCTCAAGCCGATTTTCAGTTGAGAGTTGAGAGTTGAGAGTTGAGAGATATGGGTGTGGCCGGCGTCAAAAAAATCTTCCTGCCCCAGATGGCAGATGTCCGCGCCGATTTCGCGTGCAATTTCCAGATGGTCGTTGATGACCAGGCCGGCGTTGGCGCGACGCGTGACCGGCAGAATTTTTTCCGCCATGCGCCGGATTTCATCGGGCGAAGAATTTTTGGCGCGCAACTGGATCAAATCGCTGCCGCCGTCGCAGAGCTGTTGCGCGACAAATTCCGGCGCGCGGCCATGCAGATAGGCCGTGTCCACGAAGGTGTAAAGTTTGCAATCCGCGAGCGGTTTCACGGAATTATTTTAACCACGAAACACACGAAACACACGAAAGAGTTCACGGCAACAGAGCTCCAGAGGGCTGGAGCACTCCAAGACGCTTCGCGCTCGCTGGGGTCGTGGAAATTCGCGCCAGCGTCTTGGACTGCGGTAGCCCTCTACCGCTTTGACTTTACGGCGATAATTTTTCGCGGTGCGGCAGATGGTCGCGGTTCCAGCGCGCCAAGGCCGCGTCGCTGGTGTCTTCAAACAGAAATTTCAACGTCGGTGATTCGACGTGGCCGTCGCAAAAGACGACGTTGGCTTTGCCTTGGTGGCGATTTAGATTGCCATATTTGTTCATACCATCGAGGTTGCGACCAAAGTCAACTCGACCATCGAAACTTTCACCAATCGCCATCAAGTCGCTTGGGTTGACCACTTCAGATTCCAAGATAGGAGTTGCCTTGAGTTCTAAAAAGGGGGATCGCCTAATTGAGCTCACATCGACATGACCGCACAAGCCCAGTGCATTTGTGAAGTCTTCGTATGGATGGACACCGAAAGCGTTGTAAGCATAACAACCAATTTCAGGCGCAGGCCATTTATGACTCGGATAATGTGCAGCCGGGCAAAGCCACACACCTTTCTCCCAAAAATTTGTGTCCGTGATTAATGCTCCATTTGAAGCTCTTTGAAGCAATTTGTTAAGCCCTTGCTCTTGCAGTTGTGATTCCCAACCAAAATATCGACCGGAAGTGAACACCGGATAAGCGTGTTCATCAGTGAGAATCACCTGTAGCCCGATTCCTAATTGATGCAAATTTGCGACGCAGCGAACCAGTTGGGCCCTCTGTTTTGCGCGAGAAAGCGCAGGCAACAAAAGCGCCGCGAGAATCGCGATGATGGCAATAACGACCAAGAGTTCTATCAGCGTCAAAGCCGAGTTAGCTCTTGGTCGTTGAAGTTTCATTTTACGCCATCGCGCGGGCGATGCTGTTCCACCATGCGTCGTGCAGTTCGGTGAGCGGGGCGGAAAATTCTCCACTCGCGGTTTTCACCGTCAGCTTGTCGCCGCCGACTTTGCCGATCTGCATGGCGGGAACGCCCATGAGCTTGGCGCGTTCGACGACTTTCACGGCATCGAGCGGCTTGCAACTGATGACGATACGCGATTGGGTTTCGCCAAAGAGAAGCGCGTCCAAACGGAGCGCCGCCCCCTCACCCCGTCCCTCTCCCCCGCTGGGGGAGAGGGTGTCCGAAGGACGGGTGAGAGGGATGCTCAAATCTATAGTCGCGCCGATCAATCGCGGCGTGTCGCGGGCGATGAGCTGGCTGATGCAGCTTTCCGCGAGCGCGACGGCGAGGCCGCCTTCGCTGCAATCATGCGCGCTCTTCACGAGGCCGGATTGGATCAGACCGATGAGCGTGGTGTGCAACGTCTTGGCGACTTCGAGGTCGCAACGCGGCGGTGAACCGTTCTTCTGGCCGTGGACGACTTGCAGATACGCGCTGCCGCCGAGGCCGAAGATCGGATCGGCTTGGTCCACCGCTTCGCCGAGCAGGATGATGGCGTCGCCTTCGTCCTTGAACCATTGCGTGGTGACGTGTTCCAGTTTTTCGATGAGGCCGACGACGGAAATCGTGGGCGTCGGGTCAATCGGGCCGGCGGGGCTTTGATTGTAGAGCGAGCAATTGCCACCGGTGACGGGCGCGTTGAAGGCTTTGCAACCTTCCGCCAAGCCGCGCACGGATTCTTTGATCTGCCAGAACAACTCGGGCTTGAGCGGGCTGGGCATGTTGAGATTATCCGTCGCGCCGAGCGGCAAAGCGCCGGAGCAGGCGAGATTGCGGCACGCTTCGGCCACGGCAATTTTCGCGCCTTCGTAAGGATCGAGATAAACGTAGACGCCATTGCAGTCCACGGTCATGGCGATCAACTTCTCGGAAACTGTCGGGTCACCGACTTTGGCGGCGAGTTCCGCGCTCATCACGGGCAACGAATCTGTTTTGATGCGGATGACCGCCGCGTCGCTGCCGGGCAGCACCACCGAGCCGGCGCGCACTTGCTGATCGTATTGGCGATACACCCAGTTCTTCGATGCGATGCTCGGCCACGCCAAAAGTTTTTTCAAATCTTCCGCCGGATTTTTCGTGTCGGAAATTCCATCCAGCCGGAACGCGCGAACGTCCTTCAGATACGCAGGCTCAACGGCCTCGCGCTGATACACAGGCGATTCGTCGGCGATTTTTCGCGCGGGAATGTCCACGACGAGTTTGCCGCCGTGACGCACCTTCATGTGGCCGGTGTCGGTGATGATGCCGATCTCCGACCACGGCAAATCCCACTTG
>JAYVCM010000076.1:0-6754 GCA_043749955.1 Limisphaerales bacterium
CACGCCGCTTCAACGTCCCAAGCGGAGCGGCGTTAAAAAATCCACCCCCGCCTGCGCTTGGTGAATTGAAGCGGCGTGAACGCCGCGCTCCGTCACTCCCTTGCCCGGGCCTCAAAAAATAATTATGCAACGAAACATTTTTAGTTCTGTCGCGTGGCTGGCGGCCGGTTTGGCCGCCGGGACAATTTTAATTTCCACCGCGCCGGCGGCGGATCAGCCGCAGGGCCGGCTGATTGACATCACGGATGAGAACGATGCGTGGTCGAATTTTTTCGGGCCGCATCAGGACCGCCATTACACGCACGGATTCAAGGTGACTTACCTCGGGCTGGAGCATGGCCTGACGAACGGGACTTCGTGGCTGCAAAAAAATTCGACGTGGGGAATTGAACCGGCAGCGGGAAATCTTGGTTTTGTCTTCGGGCAAAACATGTTCACGCCGGAAAATATTTTGAACCCGAACCCGATCCGCACCGACCGGCCTTACGCCGGCTGGCTTTACGCGGGGCTGGTGTATCAACGCCGCAGCGAACGCGCCGCCAACTTCGCGGTCATGGAAAATTTTGAGATCAACCTCGGCCTTGTCGGGCCGGATTCCAACGCGGACGACACGCAGAAACTCATCCATCGCTGGCGGTTTCCCGAGGACATCCCGGCGGGCTGGAAAAATCAGGTCCACGACGAACCCGGACTGGTCTTGAAATATGCGCGGCTTTGGCGGCTCTCGCCTACGCCCGGCACGGCCAGATTTTTCGACGTGATTCCGCGCACGGGTTTTGAGCTGGGCAACGTCGCCATCTTCGCCACCGTGGGCGCGACGGCGCGGGTGGGATTCAATTTGCCGGACGATTTCGGCGTGCAGTTCATTGATTCGCCCGCGTCCGTCAGCGGCCGGGTGTCACGGCGCGAATGTGGTTTTTCCATCTACGCCTTCGCCGGGATGGATGGCCGCGCCGTCCTGCATGACCTCACGCTGGACGGAAATTCCTTCCGCAGCAGCGCGCGGGTGGAGAAATATAATTTCGTGAACGAGTTGAACTGGGGGATCGCCGTGCAGCCGTGCCGCTATGTGTCGGTCAGTTGGGCGCAGATCACGCGCAGCAAGTCGTTTCACGGCCAGCGGGACAAGGACGTGTTCGGTTCGCTGGACGTGAAGGTCATGGTTTCCTTCTAGTCCGGTCGAGCCGCCCGGCTTCCAGTTCGTCCCGTGTCCGCCGCTGCTTTCGCCGTTCGCCGGCCTCCGCCTGGCCGAAGCCCTCCGACGATGCCCTTCTGCACGCTACGGCCCGGCGAAGGCCGGAAAATTTGTTTCACAAACGCGTCGGCACGGAACCCCGCCAGCCCCGCCCATGGTTCAAAGCCTTGGCGTCCGTCCGCCACGAAGTCGCCGCGCTTCACCAGCTCATTCCATTTCAAACGCCGGAAGTGTTCCGGCGGGCCGGCTTTGGCGCCGGCGGACGGTTCAATGACGGCAGCGAATCCGGGAACCTTCATAAATGGTTGGAGGCGGTTTTGAACGGCTGGCCGGCGGCCGCACCACGTCAGACGCTCTTGGGTTTCACGAGCAGCAGCACGATGCCCCCGACGAGCGCGAGCGCGCCGACGGCGGGCGGGATGAAATGATTGTCGGTGGTCGCAATGTGCATCCCCAGGAACTCGATGGGTTTTCCCGGAGTGGTGAAGCTCAAGCCGGAATAGGCGAGCACCACAATGCCCAAGGTGACGAGCAGGACGGCAACGATGGTTTTTGGGTTCATAATAAATTGGCGGCTAATGGTTCGACTGACAGCTTTTCAAACGGGTTTCCGCCCGGAGATGACCCGGAGCAAAACCATCACTATGGCAATGACCAGGAGAAGGTGAATGAATCCGCCCAGCGCGACCCCGGACACCAAGCCCAGCAGCCACAGGATGAGCAGCACCATTGCAATCGTGTATAACATAAAATTTCTTTTGGTTGGCTGGCCGGCGGGCGCGGGCGCCCGCCGGCAATGGGTGGCTGGCTTACTTGGTGGCGATGGGCTCGGTGATGGTCATGTTGTTGACCACGCTGATCACGCCGACGATGTCCATGGCGAGCTTGGTGACGAGGCTTTTTTGCGCATCGTTCTTGGCAACGCCGCTCACGGTGACGACGCCGTCCGTCGTGGAAACCGATGTTTTCAAGGCACTGGTCGAACGGTGCGACAATAACGACGACTTGACCTGCGCCGTGATGGACGCGTCATCAATCTTCTCGCCCATCGTTTCCTTGGGCGTGGCCGGATTCTTGGCAATCGTCATCTCGTTCTTGACCTCTTTGACGTTATCAATGTCCTTGGCGTATTCGGTGGTGAGTTCCTTTTCCGCCAGGCTGCTGGCTTCACCTTGCAGGGTGACGATGCCGTCTTTCACATACACTTTTGTGCCGGTGCCGCTCACGTTGCGATGATAGAGCAGGGCGGATTTCACCTTCATGCTGATCCACATGTCGGAATGTTCCGCGGGCTGTTCGCCGCTGACCACCAGTTGATTGTCCACGCTCTTGACGCCGGGCAGGCTTTCCACGGTGTTTTCGGCGAGCGATTTGTGGGACGCCTCGGCGACCGTGCCGGTCAGGGTGACGACGCCGCTGGTGGACTCGATCTTGATGGAATCGTTCTTGAGGTAGGTTTTGAACACATGCGACTTGGTGGCGGACGCTTCAATGCGGTCATCCGTGTCGGAGGCGAACAATGAGGAACTGGACACTAACAGGGTGCTGGCGGCCGCGAGGAGCGCGAGCGAGCAGGTTGATTTCATTTTCATAATGCTTTTTTTCTTTCGTTGGTTGCTTGGTTGTTTATTGACACTGGAACAACTCTGGCGGCTGCGCCGGTTTTCCGCCATGGGGTGTTACCCTACCGCGAACCGGCGAAGAAACGGCAGTGGGTCAGTTTGCTTTTCCCTCTCCCCTTGGAGGAGAGCGGGTCAGGGTGAGAATTCCCCGAACTGAAATTTCGCGCGTTGAACCCGGAACCGGAGCGTGGCTGTGTGCGGGCGTGGGGTCACCAGTCCCGCTCGGAGCGGGATCGCCGGGCCCCACGCGCTGCGGCTGGTCGAGGACGACACCGCCGCGCTCCGACGGCAGGTTCATGGGGAGGGGTGAACCAGCCAGACCAAATGACGCCTCAAGTTCAGCGGCCACCCCTCATCCTCATTCCTTCTCCCCCTCCGATCCGCCTTCATCCAATTTCGGCGGGACGAGGGGGAGCAGGAGGCCGAAGCACAAGCGCTGGACAGAAAATCTCCCGGCATTCTTTCAAACTGAACCACCACCCAGGAAACCTTTCTGAAAACGACACCAGCCGCCCGTAGTCATGGGCGGCTGGATTTGAGGCGAGCAGGTTGAAGTTAGGAGCAGCAGGTGGAGAAGGTTTCCTTCAACGCTTTTTGCACGGCTTCGCGGGTTTCGCCCGTGCGCTTCTGGATGCGGCCAATCAGTTCGTCCTGCTGGCCTTCGACGTATTGGAGATCGTCATCCGTGAGGTGCGCCCATTTCTGTTTCAGCTTGCCCTTGGTGATGTTCCAGTCGCCTTTGATTTCGAGTGTGGTCATAACGGTTTGTTTTGTTTGTTGGTTTTCATTTGCCGCCAGCGTGACGGCAAAAATGTTTCTGCGGCCGGCGGGTTTTCAGAGGTTAGGTCACGGAGGCAATTCTTCCCATGGGGTGTTCACCCCATGGAAAGATTTTGCTTCACGAGTATTATCTTCACATGACTAAAAACATAAAGCGGATAAGTTATGCGATTGCCGGGGCCGCCGTGCTTTTTGTGGGTCTGGCCGGCAATGTTCAGGCGGTTCCGATTACAACCAAAAATCCCAGTGGGTTGGCAACCGCGCCGCACCAGGCCCGAACCACCCCGGTTGTAAATCTCGGCAGTGTGATCATGACGCCCATCAACCCGAGGGCCTTGCTGTTGTCCGGGTCCGACACTGCCCGGCGCGCGAGCGGGTCTTACACGGTCTCGTCCGCAAGGCTCCCCCAATTTTCTGTAATGAAGCACGGGACGCCGGTGGTGTTCGTTACCGCGCCGACCGGTCGCGTCGCTTTGGGGGCAACGGTGCCGGATGGCGGGACAACGGGCGCGCTGCTGGGAGGATCCCTTTCCGCGCTCATCTTCCTGAAAAGAAAACTGGAACCCGTGTCCGGTGTCTGAACGGTTCAGCACTTGGATCTGTGCCGGGACTCCGTGGCGGTTCTTCGACGGTTTTATTGTCCCGTTTGGAGTTCCGCCTTCAGGCGGCCCGGATTGGTGAGGAGGCCGAACCGTCCCGCAGGGCGGGACGGAACTCCAAACGGGGGGCAGATCCGGGAGATGCGCCTGGTGGTTCGCGCCGGTCATTTTATTTTCGCCAGCAGCAGCGCGAACACTTCGTGGTAAAGATTCTTCATATCTTCACTCACGGCGGCCAGCGCGCGGGCGCGGTCGGGTTGCGGCTCGCTTTCGCCGGCAACCTTTGCCAGATGCCAGGCATAACTTAACGCCTCGGTTTGCGTCAGCAGCAAGGTCAGTTCAAATTCGTCGCCCGTTTGACTTAATAACTCCTTCTGCTTGGTGGCCGCAATCGCCTCCCGCGTGGCGGCCTCTCCGGCGGGCAACCAGAAGTTGTCCAGATGGATCGAAGGATCATGCCGGGCAAATTCCTCCAGCAGTTTTGCCCCGGTCCCGGAAGTCGTGGCGATTTTCTTGACCAGTTCCTTGACGTCGGTGTGTTCCCGCTTGATGAAGCGCAGGATGCTGACGTCCTTTTGTTCGTCCAGCAGTTGGTGCAGCAAGCTATAGCAATTGTTTCGCGTCGCGGCCTTGCTCCCGGATGGATACGCGGCCTGGGGCGATTGACAGCCGGTCAGAACGCAGGCGGCCGATAACATCACCGCGAGCAAAGGTAGGATGATCTTCATAGCATGTTCTACCCGCCTCCGCGCCCGGGCGGGAGCCGCCGGCTTAATCCACCACGAGCGTGACGGCGGTGTCGCCGCGCAAGGCCTTGGAATACGGACAGGTTTGGTGCGCTTCGTCCATGATGCGTTGCGCCAGGGCGCGATCGGTTCCCGGAAGTTGCGCGTGCAGTTCCACCGCCAGCCGGTAGCCGCCCTGATCGTCTTCGATCAAACTCACCAATGCCCGCACCGTGGAATCCGCGACGGGCGGGCCGAGTTTTTTGGCCGCGTTGCTCAACGCGCCGTGGTAGCAGGCGGCATACGCGCCGGCAAACAACAGCTCGGGACTGGGGCCGCGTTTCTCGATGCCTGGCTTCAGCGGATTTCCCAGGGTGACATCCAGCAGTCCATCAGGCGTCTGAAGTGTTCCCGAACGTCCGCCTTTGGAAACCGCTTCGGCCGTGAACAAGTTTTTCATGATGTTATGGAATGCCGCGTCGCGTAGTAATGTGAAGTTACCGGCGGAGCGGCGCCAGGGTCAGCGAACCAATAAAACCACAACGATGATGACGAGCAGCAGGCCGACCGAGCCGCCGCCAATGTAGAGCGCGCTGGCAAAAACGGGCGAGAATAAGAGATCCATAATGTGTCTTTCTATTTTTGACGGCAATTCATTTGCCGCCGTTTTCTGGAACCACGTTACGCGATGAGCGGGGCCGTTCCTATGGGGTGTAACCCGAACGTGCCGCCGGGAAATTTCCGGCGCAGCGAGGCCGCTTCATTTCGCCGAACCCTTCGGCGGACGGAGCGCCTTCACCGGCTTCTTTTCCGGCCCGGCGGTTTCCGCCGGTGGATTGAGGGAAGGCGGGTTGGTCTGGTTCACATATTTGCGCAGGAGCCAGTGCCGTTGCATCGCTTCAATCAAACGCTCCAGTTCGCGCATCGAGGTCTGCGTCTGCCGCACCAGCCCGGGCAAGGCTTTCGTTTCGTTGGCCACGGCGTCGGTGATTTCCGGCAGGCGCGCCGTGCCGTCCTGGACATGCTTCACCGCGCCATTCAGGTTCGTCACCACGCCCTGCAATTCGCCCATCGTTTCGTTCGCGCGCGCCAGGAGCTTTTGCGCTTCGTCCGCCAAGGCGGTGTCGGTGATCAGCCTGCCCGCCGTGCCCTTGCCCGACTGAACATCGGCGGCCATGTCGTCCACGCGTCCGACCAGTTGGTCCAGCCGCGCCTGGGTGGTCAGCAGATTCGTGCCCAGCGCGGTCCACGCATCCAGGCCGGCGTTGACTTTTTTCAACGCGAGCATGGCCTCGCCCCGGACTTCTTCGACGGCCGCCTCCAGCGCGCTTTGAAACTGTTCTTTGCAGACGATGGAGGCGTTGTTTTCCGGCAACGGCCCGCCCTCGCCGCGGGTGATCTCAAAAAACGAATCGCCCGCCACGCCGAATTTTCTTTTGATGACCGCCGAGGAATCCGCGCGCACGAACCGGAAGAAGTCGTGGCGGATGTTGGCCCGCGCATTCATGCGGCCCGTCTCGTCCACCGCGACGTCGGCGACGGTGCCCACGAGCGTGCCCAGAAAGTAAACCTCCGAGCCCTGCCGGATGCCCGCCGCGCCGGCGGCCGGCAAATCAATCCGCAGCGGGACGCGGCTTTTGAACCAGCGCTGGCTGTGCCCCGTCCACACCACGGCGGCGATCAGCACGGCGACAATCACGAGGACGAACGTGCCGGTGATTTCGTTGACGCGCCGGAAATGGTAGCGCGGTTCCGGGCTGGGAGTGGTTTCGTTCATGGTCACAGATAGGTCAGCAGCGACACCACGGCGCAGATGACAAACAGTCCGGCGAC
>JAYVCM010000077.1:0-3931 GCA_043749955.1 Limisphaerales bacterium
CGAAATCGTGGCGGTGGACAACGGCGACGCCACAAGTTTTGAGTCGTTTCAGGCCAAGGAGCGCAATGCCTACAATGGCCTCGCGCTCGTCATCGTCCGTGCGAACCAGCCCGGCAAAATCACGCTCAAGGCGCACGCCGACGGACTGAAAGACGCGACGATGCGGATCACGGCGCAGCCATAGTGTAGTGGCACAGGCGTCTCGCCTGTGTGTTCCAATTTTGGGCGAGACCGTTTGCTGAAACAGAGCGCATCTCGGCTGGTTTTTGAGCGGAACAGAAATAGCAGCACCACACAGGCAAGATGCCTGTGCCACTACGGCCTGCTGACGCAGGCCAAGTTGGCTGCAACACGGCTGACCTTACTGGTCATCAGTTTTCGTTGGTGAAAAAACTTCGCGGTCGCACTGGTTGCAGGTATTTTCCGCGCGTGCATCTGGCCCATCTGCGACTTCGTGACTTCCGCAATTACGCGCGGTTGGACGTGGATTTTTCTCCGGGCTTCCATCTGCTGCTCGGCGACAACGCGCAGGGCAAGACGAACATCCTCGAGGCGGTTTATCTCATGGCCACACTGCGTTCCTTTCGCGGCGTCGGCGGCGCGCAGATGATCCGGCATGGCGCGCGCGGTTATTTTGTCGGCGGAAAAATTGTGGGGCAGGGCGAGCGCGAGATCAAAATGTTCTGGGCGGCGCGCGAACGCAATCTTTCGCTCGACGGCCAGCCGGTGAAAAAACTTTCGGATTATCTGGGCGCGCTGCGGACGGTGGTTTTTTGCACGGAAGATTTGCAGCTCATCAAGGGCACGGCGCGCGCGCGTCGGCGGTTTCTGGACCTGCTGCTGGCGCAGACGCAGCCGGGCTACCTGCCGCTGCTCCAGCGTTACATGCACAGCGTCCGCGCCCGCAACGCGCTGCTCAAGCAGCGCACCACCGACGAGGCCGCGCTGGAAAGTTTTTCCGTCGAGCTGGTGAAGCTGGGCAACGAAATCATCCGCGCCCGCCGCGAACTGGTGCCGAAATTTTCCCCGCTGGCGCGGCTGGCGTATCGCCGCATCTCGAATGACGCGGAGGAACTGCGCATTGAGTATCAGCCGAGCGTGAAAAATGATTTCGCGGTGGAACTCGCGGCGTCGCGGGCGCGGGAAAAAACGTTTCGCGCCACGCTGGTCGGGCCGCATCGCGACGACGTGCAGTTGCTGCTGCACGAGAAATCCGCCGCGCAGTTCGGCAGCGAGGGGCAGAAGCGCACGCTGGCGATTGCGTTGAAGATGGCGCAGGCGGAATTTCTCGCGGGCATCCACGGCTCGCCGCCGATTTTGCTGATTGACGACGTGATGGGCGAACTGGATTTGAAACGTCGCAGCGGATTTTTGCCGTTGCTGGAACAGGCGCGCAAAAGCAGCGGGCAGGTGTTCATGACTTGCACGGAAGAAAACTGGCCAAGTGAAATGGGAAAAGATTTGCAGCGGTGGACGGTGCGGCAGGGAGCAGTTCAGCGGATTTGACAGAATCATTGATGGCAGAATCATGTGAGCCGAATCATTCTGCCAGCCATCATTCTGTCAGCCTCTGCCGGCTCAACGACTCTGTTCAACTTGGTGATCGCAGGATGCAGCCAAGATGGCGCAGGCGGAATTTCTCGCGGGCATCCACGGCTCGCCGCCGATTCTGCTGATTGACGACGTGATGGGCGAGCTGGACGTGAAGCGGCGCAGCGGTTTTTTGCCGTTGCTGGAGCAGGCACGGCGGTCGAGCGGGCAGGTGTTTATGACCTGCACGGAGGAAAACTGGCCGAGTGAAATGGGAAAAAATTTGCAGCAGTGGACGGTGCGGCAGGGAACGGTTCAGCGGATTTGAGTTGGCGAATAATTTTTGCAGCCGGTCTCAATGGTGGCAAACCAACCGCCTCCGAGACGGGGCTGCGAAGGAACAGTCATTCAAAAATCTTCCGGCCACTCGCGCACGAAGACCAGCAACAGTCGGTCTGGCCGCTGGACACGAAAAACCAAAAAACAGAATCATTGATGGCAGAATCATTGATGGCAGAATCATTGATGGCAGAATCATTGATGGCAGAATCATGTGAGCCGGATCATGTGAGCCGGATCATTCTGCCAGCCATCATTCTGTCAGCCTCTGCCGGCTCAACGACTCCGCTCAACTCTGCGACCGCCGGATGCCGCCTAACGACCAAAAGTTCAGCGACTCCGGGCCGGCAGCCGGCGCTGTGAGCGCAGCGGCGCAGGCGAAGTGGGCACGCATCCTCGCGCTGCTGGACTGGCAGCCACCCGCCGCTCAACTTTCAACTCTCAACTCTCAACTGCCGAAGTGTCCGGGGTGCGGGAAGCCGATGTTCCTGCTCGGGACGCTGCCGCGCGCGCCGACGGGAGCGCGGTGGGCGGTGAAAGTTTGAGCGGCAGACAAAGTGCGACCAGCGCGTGCTGGCGGCGGAGCGTGGGCGTGCCCCGGAAAAAGCGGGCGGCAGGTCATCCACGCGGTGGTGGGTGGGCGCAAAACGAAGCCGCCAAGGACCGGAAGCAAGATAGATAGTGCCGGCGACATCGGAACGCGGGTGGTAACGTTGGCTAGTTCAGCGTTCCGTCAGGGAAGAGCTGGAAAAGCAAAAGGCATAGGCGGAAGCCACGCGGCCGATAACTTCGACGGGCTGGTTCAACAACGGATGGAAAGGACGTTCGGCGCACTCACACCCTCACCCAAGGCCACGCGCCCTCGCGCCTTCAGTCCTTTCCGATCCTTTGGTGGTTAGGCGGCGTCAAAATCATCGGTGACTCTCCTCTCTCTGACTGAAACGGTGTATGGCAACTGAATGCCCTGAGCCTGTAACGTCTCCTCGTAGTGAACAAGCTGAGTCTGCAACTGCTCGGTGAACATCAAGGTCTCGTAGTAACGCTCCTCGTCTCGCAGCCGCTTGAACTCGGCGAGCAAAACTCTGGCGCTGTCGAAAAGGTTCGAGAGCGTGTCGCCCTGCATGACGATGCCGGGAAACCGCCTGCCCGGTAGCTGAACAATCCCGCTGTTCGGGATGTGCGACAAAATTTGTGCGGTGTCTGATGGCATACGCGTGGAGCCGCCTAACGAAAAAAGCTGAGCCACCGCCGACTCGCGACATGAACCGCGATAGCGGAACTGACAGCGCCAACGGCGGTTGGCTCCGGCGACTGGTTAGACGGCGACTTCTTTCTAAAAACCATAAATCAACAATTCCCGAAATTGTAACAAAAGCAAGATGATCCCAAGCGTCAAAACTGTAAAACCCCATATCCGGTCACGCTTGCGGTCTTGTGCTACCTGCTCTTGCCTGACAATGCGATAAACCCACCGTGGATAATAAATCAATGACGCGCCCATCCCGGCGACAAATGCTGCCAGCCCCAAACAAAGCAAATCCTGAAACGTAAAAAATGTCCGTGGACTACTCACAACTGTTATCCTTATACTCTCTTTTGACAACTCGCTATCAACAGAATCCATAAATGCTCTTCCTTCGTTATACCATAGGTTTTCATAGTTATCATCCCAATAACTAAACCATGCCCAATGGTGGTCCAAGTAAAAAATCGGCGCATAAACTGATGCGTAGGTCTGGTGTGAAATGACATCTTTTCGCCAAAGACGATATGCTAGACCCTCCAATAACACATAAACTGTAAAAGCCAGCCCAAGTGCGAGTAAACCATTGCGGAGAACTCTGTGGCGCTTTCTTTTTGCTAATGTGCTTCCATCACTCATATCAGCGAAGCCGTCTAACGACCAAAGCTGAGCCACCGCCGACTCGCGACGTGAACCGCGACAGCGGAACTGACAGCGCCCACGGCGGTTGGCTCCGGCGACTGGTTAGGCCACATGGTCATAATCAAGCTCAAGGTGAAAACAGCCAGAGCAAAAGCCCGCAAACGAAAATAACCGGGC
>JAYVCM010000078.1:0-6440 GCA_043749955.1 Limisphaerales bacterium
TCCCAGTCCTTGAACGCCTTGGCGGTGTCGTGGCCTTGCGCGTCGAGGTAGCTGTTGATCTGATTTTTATATTTTTGGAAAATGTCCGACTTTTCGGGCGCGCTGCCGCCGTCCATCGCCTCTTCCCGCGCGAGTTTGAGCAGCTCCAAAATCTTCGCCTTCTCCGCGTCGGTCAAACCGGCCACGATCGCGCAATAGGCGTCGTAGGTCACCTTGACTTTGTTGTAGGTCATCAAATCCTTGACCTGCTCGACCTGCTCGGGCGTCAGGCTGGCCGCGAGCTTGGTGAGAAATGCGTCGTGCAACGGCTTGGATTGAACCGCCAGTTGCGCGGCGCGATTGGCGTAGGAGATTTCCTTGCCATCCACCTTGAGCCGGGTGTCAATCGCCGCATCGCGCACCCGCAGGTCGTGATACTGCGACACCAGAACCTCATGCACAGCGTTCGACTTGGCCGCGTCGGACAAGTTCAAAAGTTTGAGAATGTCCAGCGCCCGGTTTTCGATGGTGGTGGCGTAAAACGTCTCTTTTTCCGCCTCGGTGGCGGCCGGGGTGATCATTTGCGCCGAAGCCAGCCGGGTGAAAACCACGGCGGCCACCATGGTGGAAAATTTTAAAAGGTGTCGTTTCATAATTTTAATGTTTTAACAGGGTTTTAGTTTGCGGTCAGGAAAATCAATGGGCGGTGTGTTTAGGGTTCATGTTGTTCTGACAGGAAAATCGTTCAGGTGTTCAGGTGTTGATGCACTTCCCAGCCAAAATAATTGCCAAACGCCTCCGCCAGAATCCCGGCGGAGCGGGATTGCGTCATCACGACGTGATGCTCGAATCCTTCTTTGCAGACGTGGTGCATGAGTTTTTGCAGGCGCGGAATTTTGGCGACGGCGCGGTTGCCGAACGTGTCGAGCGGATCGTTGGTCAGTTCGCCCTCGCCGACGTAGGCGCGGATGGTGCCCTCGGTGTCGGCGGTGGTCAGGCGGCCGAACGTCAGCGGCCCGGCGGGCGTGCGGCCATCGAGCGCGCCGTAGGTGTTCTCCACGCCGACGATGCTGCCCAGAATCGGCGCGGTGGAGATTTTGATGTCCGGCAGAAATGATTTCGCCCAGTTGCCGCAATGGAACAGCACGCACTTGTCGTCGTCGTCCGCGTAGTTGTTGTTCCAGTCCACGAGCGCGGCGGGCGTGCCGCCGGCGAGCTGCATGGCATACATCGTGAGCACGCCGGTGACGTCCACCTCACACGCGCTCGGCAGAAATTTTTCGCTCATCATGCTCATCAACGTGCAGACGTTGCAGCCGTAATTCTCCTGCACACTCGTCCAGCACTGGATGGCGGTGGCGTCGAGGTGGTTCACGTCCATCCACGCGGTGAGCGTCACGCCCATCTTGGCCATCTGCAACAGTTTTTCCGACGGCACGCCCGGCGCGGGCGCGTAGCCGGTGATTTCGGCAAGCTTGGCTTTCACGGCGGCGGCTTGAGCATCGAGCTTGGTGGCCTGGCCGAGAATTTCCGAAAGGTCAATCGTCGTGACGCTGATGCCGTGGCGTTCGAGAATTTTTTCCGAATAGCGGACCGTGTTGAAGGCGCTGGGCCGCGCGCCCACCGCACCGAGACGCACGCCGCGCAAGCCGTTCACCACGCGGCAGACGCCAAGGAAGTTTTGCAGATCGCGGAGGAAACTGTCGGAACCCGGATGCGAAACGTGTTTGCTCGTCAAAGTAAATTTGATCCCGGCCTGCACCAGATTGTTGCTCACGGAAATCTTGCCGCAGAACGCGTCGCGCCGGCGCGCGGGCGACAGCAGTTTCAAATCGTCGGGATAAGCCTGGAGCAGGACCGGCACGTTGAGCTTCGACATTTTGAGCGTGTCAGCCACGCCTTTTTCGTCGCCGAAGTTCGGCAGCACGACGAGGACGCCGTCAATTTCCCCCGCGTGCCGGCGGAACAGCTCGGCGCACTTGCGCGCATCGGCGTGCGTTTCCACGCCGCCGAGCTTGGCATCGGCTTCGCCGAGTTGCACCGCCTTGATGCCGAGCCGGGCAAAAAGCTGCGCGATGTCCTTGCGCGCCTCGGTGACGAGCTGGTCGGGGAAAAAGTCGCGGTTGCCGTAAATGACACCAAGCGTCGGCGGCTTCAATGAAAGATTGTTCATGTCTGGGAAATTGGCTCCCTCCAGCAAATTCCTTCGCGGCCCCGGAAGCAAGCGGTTTTTTGCGCGGATCCACGGTTTGGCATAATTCTCAAATAGTTTGGCGTTTCCAATATGACTCAAAACGGCAAAATGGAGTAGATGTATTGCTCCCAACCGAAGTCCATGCACTCAAACCACACGCCCGCACCAAAGCCCCGGCTCGCCGTCCTCGCGGCGGCGGTGGTCGGCGCGTTGCTTTTGGCGCCGCCGGTTTTCGCGGCGGCCAACCAAACCATTTCAATTCATGCCGCCGGTTTTCAACTCGGAAAAGAAATTTCCGTCACTGACGGCACAAACCAATTTCAACTTGCGCTCGATGTGGCAAATCCATCCGCACCGCCGTTCAACCAGTCGGCGGTGAAGCAAAGTTCCGAACCCGCGCTGCTCGGCCCGGACGCAAATCAGCCTTATTTCACGGTGCGTTTCGCCATGCCGGTGCCGCCGTCCAACGCGACGAACCTGGTGGCGGCCCGGACGGGAATGGACACGAATGTCTTCACGCACAACCACTCGCCGGGCTTCGAGATTTTGCCGAACGGCGATGCGCTCGCCATTTATTTCAGCACCCCGCCGGGCAAGGCGGAGGCGGACGCCTCGACTTCGTTTGTCCAGGCGCGGCTGCGTTACGGCGCGGAGGACTGGGATCTGCCGGAACTTTTTTTGAAGACGGAAAATTTCAACGACCAGTCCGGCCTGCTGTGGAACGACGGCGGAACCATCCGGTTCTTCGGCGGCGGCCGCGCGTTGTCTGATGCGGTGCCGTTCAAGATGGCAACCTCCACCGACAACGGTGCGTCGTGGACGCTGACGCTGCCGCAGCTCGACAAGCCGGCGGAAAATTTCACCGCGCAGCCCATCACGAGCGCGTTTCGCGCGCCGGAGCGCCGGTCTCCGACCCGGCACGAGGGCGTGAACCCGCTGCAACTGGCCGGGTCGGAGACCGGCGTTCCGGCTGACGCGATTTACATGGCGATGGATGGCGATGGCGCGGAAAGTTTTTTGTGGCGCAGCACGGACGATGGTATCCACTGGCACGACATGGGCGGACGCACCGGCGGACGCCATTCCGTGATTGTTCCGCTGGATGACAAAGGCAGTTTGCTTTCCATTGGTGGGAAAAATAGTTCGACCAACGGCTGGTCTCCGCAAAATTTTTCATCGGATTTCGGCGCGACCTGGAGCGGCAATGTGCCGTCGCCGTTTCCGCCGCTGGGAACCGCCCAGCGTCCGTCGCTCATCCGGCTCGCGTCGGGAAATCTCCTTTATGTGGGTGAATCCTATCTGCACAAGGCCGACAAAGCGCCGCCGGTGGATTGGAAGTTTGGCGACAACTGTTTCGTGGCCATCTCGACCAATAACGGCGCTTCCTGGCACATCAAAGCCCTGCCCGTGCAACTGCCCGGCCACCAGCGCACGAATCATCCCACACTCGGCTACGTCACCGCCCGGCAGGGCGCGAACGGGGTCATCCACATTTTGACCACGGTCACGCAGCCGTGCCTGCACTACGAACTGAACGAAGCGTGGATTTTTTCAAAAGCGGGGGACATCGCGCCAGAAAATTCCGGCGGCATCATCAAAAAATTCTCCGAGAAATTTCCGAGCGGGAAATTGCGTTCGCAATGGAGCGCGCGGATTTGCCCGAACGGACGCTACCTGCTCGACGGCAAGGAAACGGATTTTTATGAGAGCGGCGCGAAGCAGCACACGGTCACTTACAAGAACGGCCGCAAGACCGGCGCGGAAATTTTCTGGTCGGCGGATGGAAAGAAGCTGTGGAGCTGGTCGCATGATCTGAAAAACAATCGGAGCGTGTGGACGCAGTTCTGGCCAGATGGAAGGAAGAAAATTGAATCCACCTGGAACACGAAACCGGAGGCGCGCGATTTAAACCGCAGTTTCTTTGGACGCGTGGCCGACGGGCCGGTGCGCCAGTGGAACGAGGACGGCTCGCTGAAATTTTCCGGCCGTTTCGTGAACGGCGGGTTGCGCGAGGAGCGCGGCGTTCACGCCGCTTCAACGCACGACAGCCAGAACGCTCCCGGAAGTTCCAGTGCTCCCGAACTAAACACGTTGAAGCGGGCTGAAGCCCGCGCTCCGTTGTCGGCGCCCACAAAATAACCGCATGAACACGCTTCGTTTTCTCGATCTCGTGGTCATCGCGATTTATTTCGTCGCGGTGGCGCTCATCGGCCTGAAGTTCGCGCGGCGGCAGACCACGACCGAAGCCTACTTCGTCGCGCGCCGCTCCATCCCGCACTGGGCGATGGGGCTTTCGATTTTCGCGACCATCATCAGCAGCATCACCTTCATCGCGTATCCCGGCGCGGCCTACAAAGGCGACTGGAACCTGCTCGTCCCCGGCTTCATGGCGGTCGGCATTTTGCTGCTGCTCGGCACAACGCTGATTTCATTCTTCCGCCACGCGGTCGGCATGAGCGCGTATGAATATTTTGAAAAACGTTTCGGCTACGGGGCGCGGGCTTACAGCGCCATGGCGTTCACCGCCGGACATTTTTCCAAGATGGGTTTTGTGCTGTTCACCATCACGACGGCGATCTGCGGCATGACCGGCTGGGACAAATACCAGGTCATCATCGGCGTCGGCGTCGTGACGATTGCCTATACGCTCATCGGCGGACTTGAAGCCGTCATCTGGACGGAAGTGCTGCAAGGCATCGTGAAGCTCATCGGCGTGGCGGTCGTCATCGGCGTTTTGATTTACATCATGCCCGGCGGCGCGGGCGCGGCGTTTCATCTCGCCTCGGAAAAACACAAGATGAGCCTCGGCAGTTTTGATTTCGACCTTTCGCAGAACGGAAATTTCTGGGTGATGCTGCTCTACGGCTCGTTCTGGTATCTGCAAAAATACGCCGCCGACCAGACGCTCGTGCAGCGCTACCTCGTCGCCAAGTCCGACCGCGACGCGCTCAAGGGCGTGGCGCTCGGCGCGGCGTTGTGTGTGCCGGCGTGGACGGCTTTCATGCTCGTCGGCACGTTGTTGTGGGCGTATTACCAGTTGTCCGGCGAAGTTTTTCCCGCGCATCTATTGGACAAAAGCGGCAAGGTCATCGCCGACCAGGTCTTCCCGTATTTCCTCACGACAAAAATTCCCGCCGGTCTCGCGGGCATTTTCATGGCCGCGCTTTTTTCCGCCGCGATGTCCACGATGTCGTCCGACTTGAACTGCCTCTCCGCCGTCGGCGTGGAAGATTATTACCGCAAGCTCCGCCCGAACTCGACCGACAAGCAGCGGTTGTTCATCGGCAAAATCATCGTCGCCGTCTGCGGTGCGATTGCCATCGGCATCGGTGCGTTCATCGCGCGCAAAGGCAACAGCGCCTTGGCGCTTTATTACGCCGCCACTGCGATTGTTTCCGCCGGCCTCGCGGGAATGTTTCTGCTCGCCTTCTTCAGCCGCCGCGCGAACAAGCAGGGGCTTTGGACTGGCATTGTCACCGCGCTGGCGTTCACCGCTTGGGCGACGCTCACCAGCGGCAAAGATAAAATGCTGGATCTCGGCTGGAACTACACCTGGCCCGACGTGATGATCGGCGTCGGCGCGCACGTCATCGTGCTGGGGGTCGGCTATTCGGCGAGCTGGCTGTTTCCCGCGCCGGAAAAAATCACGCGCGAGATGACGCTCTGGGGCTGGCTGGAGAAACGCAGAACAATCAGGCAATGAACATCCAACACTCAACATCCAACATCCAACATCGAATGGCCGCCCTGTGCGCCGCCCTTGGATGTTGGATGTTGGATGTTGGATGTTCGATGTTTTCCATTATCAAATGAACCCCGTCACCCTCCTCCAACCGCCGCGCCTCGTTTTCGGCAACGGCTGCGCGCCGCAGTGCGCTGAATTTCTCGCGCAACGCGGCGCGCGGAGCGTGCTGCTGGTCACGAGCAAGTCGGTGCGCCCGCAAATTTCACCGCTGGTTGACACGCTGAAAAAATCGGGGGTTGATGTCGTCGAAAATAAATTTGTCCCGGCGGAGCCGACGCTGAAATTTTTTGAAACGGCGTTGCAGGAGGCGCGCGCGGCAAAAATTGATTCCGTCCTCGCCATCGGCGGCGGCAGCGTGATTGACGTGGCCAAACTCCTCGCCGCGCTGATTCACGGAAAACAAAACGTCGCGGAAATTTTCGGCCTCAATCTTTTGTCGGCGCGCGCGCTGCCGCTGGTCTGCCTGCCCACGACGGCGGGCACGGGCGCGGAAGTTTCGCCGAACGCCATTCTGCTCGATGA
>JAYVCM010000079.1:0-4197 GCA_043749955.1 Limisphaerales bacterium
CGGATCTTTTTTTCCGCCGCGAGTTCAAAAATCTTTTTCGCATTGGCAACATTGGGCAAATCAAACAGCTCGAAGAAGCGATAAACCGCATCACCGTCGGCGAAGTCGGTGAAATTTGAATTCCGCACTCCGAATTCCGCACTCCGCACTTGGCTCACGAGCCATTCCATTTCCGGCCGATACGTCGCCGCCTCTTCGGACACGACGATGTGAACCTGCTTCGCATCGCCAAAAATGGATTCAAACCCGCGAACCATTCCATCTGCACCGCCAAGAATCTGGGGCGAGGATGGAGGATGGAGGATGGAGGATGGATTATCTGCGCCAGTCATTCCGCACTCCGCACTTTGCACTCCGCAATATGTCTTGTTGAGCCACCCGGTCAGCCCGATGCCGCCTGGCACCGAATCCAGTTCCGTGATGCTGAAACCATTTTCCGTCAGCAAAATGTCCGGGCGGATGACGCGCGGCATTTCATTTTTGAAAGCCGCTGCCCGCTGAAGCTCGATCAGCTCGCGCGGCTTGCCCAGGTCCAGCCAGCGCGCGACCCATTCCGGCTGCCTGCCTTCGACGCTCTTGCGGTAAAGCAGATTGGTTGCGCGATAAAATTGCAGCAGCACGCGCCCCAGCGATTCGATTTCCTGCGCCAGATTTTTGCCCAGCGGAAACGGCGCGGGCGAAATCTTCCATTCCAGCCCGGCAAAAAGTCCGCCAGCGGGAATCTGCTCGCGAATGAAAGTTGCTGCTTGTTGAGGTGTCACAATTGTGCGTGTGGTTTTAAAACAAGCCCTTCTTCGAATCGGCGCTTCACTTCAGTCCAGTCCAGCTCCGCAAGACCCTCTGGGGCGAATTCGTGATCCACGAGACTTCTCATCAGTTTCGGATAGCCGAGGCAATACATATTCCAAGCCGCAAGATGTTTTACTCTTACATTTGGATCTGGATGCTCGTTCATTTGATTGTAAACCTCGCTAAAATGAATAATCTCGGGATAGACAAGGGATTCTGACCCAGTGGAAGTCAGGATTAGTCCAGGCAATGGAAATTCAGGATCAACGAACGGATTGAATTCGGATAGACTGGAGGGAAAGAAGCTTTCTTCGGAAGTTGGCATGAGGCTAGTGCAATGGTGCGTTAAATAGATGAAATCGTATTGAGGTGAAAAGATGCGCCACCGGAAAACCAGATTGAATTTTCGTAACTTATTATCGAGAAACAGACCTATGCTGGGGATGCTTTTTTCAGCACGATATGCATCAATGAGAGCTTGTCCATAGAAAGCTTCAAGATTCTCGAACTTCTTATGATGGAACGAGCCTTCCGTGATCACTGCACGGAAATAGATACCAGACCCAACGAGGCGCAGAAAAAGTTCCTGTGTCAACTCAATCAAAAACATTAGCTCCGTAGCCTTACTCTTTCCGGTCAGATTTGAGTGAGCGTGGTATGCGAGAACCGTATCAGAAAATACAATTGTTCGGTAGTTGGAATCTCGATGTAGCCTAGCGTTATCAATGATTTTATAGAGCTGTTCGACTCGCGTTGTATCCCTAATCAAATCCGAGAATCCAAGAATATCAATGTAAAGAAATAGCGTGGATTCCATGAATTTACAGTGAGAAGTAATAATCGCGCAACTTGATCGCCATGAGCTGCCGCCGCTGGGCGAGGAAGTTTTCAAACTCTGGCAACTCCATTTCAAAAACGGATTCAGGAATGGCGTTCATCCGAAGATTTGCGAGCAAGCCGTCCCTCGAATCAATGCGCCCGTATTTCAAATCTCCGCCGCTGCATTGCGCCGTCACGCCCGCAAGATATTCTTTTGGCGATTTGCTGCCGATTCGGATGTTAATTTCCGACTGCATGTAGGCGTAGTTTGCCACTTGGTTGTAGTCGCTTTTCGCCAAGCCGTTTTTCTTCAGATATTCCTTTGGAAAGATATGATGAATATCTCCTTTGTGTGTTACCAGATCGTAAACGGAAATATCTTTCGAGAGGAAACCTTTGTCACCAGCCCGGATTTGTGTCGCAAGAAAGACGAGGAAGTTAGGGTTGCTTGCCACCGGCGTATTGAGTGCCTGAACGAGCGACGCCGACCAGAAGGCTTCGGAAAGGTCAGCGGCTTCGAGGTCTTGCAACACTGCATCAATCCCACGACTTGCGATTTGTTTAATGTCGAAATCAAATTTTGTTTCGGGAGAACCGCTGTAACGCCCGGTCAAGATGCTCATCACAAACCAGCGGCGGATTGCACTTTCGATTTTTTCCGCCGAGACGCCATGTTGGCGGAGCTTGAGATAAACAGTATAAGCGAAGTTGACTGCGCTTTTTGAGCGGATGAGACTCGCATCCACGAAGCCCGCCGAGCGCAGAATCATGACAAACCGTTTGAAGTTGGTTTCGTTGCTGAATTGCGCGACGCCCGCGCGAAGCTGGGCAAATGATTTCTCCGCTATTTCTTCCTCAAATGTCTTGGTCTCAAAATTGCGACCGCAAAGCAAGCTGACCAAATCAGAAAGCCGACCACGCTCAAATTCTGACGTAAAGGCAACGCGCAGGACATCAGTGTAGTCGGGGTCGTAAAGATCGTCGTTCTCGTTACGCAACCAAGCCATCTGCTGAAATTCGGGCGTGGCAGCAAATTCAGGGTCACGCTCGCGAAGTTGGTCGAAGAACTGCGGTGCGATTGCCAGATGACAAAAATAATCAATGGTCTTTCGGAGATGCGTTCCGTTGTAGGGCTGATTGGCGGCAATCTTCGACATAGCAAAGTCGGCTTGGCTAAGACGGACGCCTTTCGAGTTGATGCGGCTGAAAATCACCGTAACTGTTTCGATGTCCAAGTCGGCGTCCAGTTCAATCAAACCGATTTGTTTGCCTTTGATTTGTTGAAGCTGTTGAACCCGGTTGAAAATTTCCTGCTGGCTGACATTCGTATTCTTTGCACAATAATCTCCAACGAGGCGGAAGATGTCCAAGTCGCTACGGAAAAGTTCGGCGATGTCAGGCAGCCAAGTCGAATCCTTCAAGATGGCCGGGTTTTGAACCTCAAATTGCTCCTTGATTGGATTGAATGCGATTTTGATTCTTACGCGCCGGTATTCTTGATCCACAATTTGGTGACCAAGAATTGCGGCACTCAAAGCGGTCACCCGCTGTTGTCCGTCAATCAAAACCTTCTTGCCTTCCGATTGCGAGCCGTCTTTAAGCCGCACATTTGGGTTTTTCCACGCAATCAGGTAGCCAACCGGAAATCCTTGATAGAGCGAGTCCATGAGATCGCGCACATCGGTAGCGTCCCAAACAAACGGGCGTTGAATTTCTGGAATGGCAATCTCGCCGGAAAAAACCCAAGCAAGAACAATTTCAATGTGATATTGATTGACTGCGTATTTTTGCGAGCGCGTGTTCATAGTGTTTATGGGTTTTATCTTGCGCATTGGCGGAACACACGGAAAGATATTTTACGTTCAGATCGCCAATTTTCTTTCGCCCTTTCAGGGCTTGGAAAATTTTAAGAACGTTTAACCCAGGGCGTCGCTCGCGGACTCGCTTTGCCCTGGGCTATCATCTGTCGGGCTTTCAGCCCTTTGAATTAAGGTCTGTTCTGCCCGTTGCCGAGGCCGAGCCATTTGTAGCTGGTCAATTCGTCCGGGACCATCGGGCCGCCCGCCTTCGTGTGACTTCGGCGCGGCAGGCGCGTTGTTCGGTTGAAGCACATCAATCGGGTAGGAAATCAGCCAAATGTCCAGTTGTTGAAAGTCAGTTTTGACTTGTTCCTTGAACCGCCGGAAAAACTGCCGGTTTTCCGGCGGAACGAGTTGGCCGTCGTTAAACCGCAACGGCAGCAGGATTTCGTAGCGGCGTAAGCTGCTCATAAGTGGCGGGGCCAATCACGGTGAATCCGATTCCTTCCTTGGCAAGATGGGACAACGCGGCTTCCGGCACCAGCGTGTCTCCGTTCGCGTAGCTTTTGCCGGAGAAACGACCGACCAGATAGCCAATCGCCTTCCGCCCGGTCTCCGCATCTTTGAAGCGAATGATAATCATGGGTGGAAATTAGTCGAAGCTCGCGCAAGATGCAACCGGACCTTTTTCATCTGTCGGAACTCCATGAGAATGTCCCCATGCCAACTCGATAAGAATGTCCCCATCGGCCGGGATGGTGTAGCAACCCGGCCACAACATGGAGACATT
>JAYVCM010000080.1:0-9057 GCA_043749955.1 Limisphaerales bacterium
TTTCAGGACGGCCTCCGTGTGCGGCGCGCCCATGTCCGTGTCGCAGAGCGCGACGATGTTCGCGAGGCCGGTCGCGTGGAGCGCCTTCACGTCGTCCGCGCCGCGATTGCCGATGCCGATGCAAGCGAGATTCACTTTGCCCGTGCCAGCCGCCGCGACCGAGCCGTCAGCGGCGAAGATGGAGCGCGGCGCCAACATGGAAACTGCGCCGGTGGCGAGCATGCCTTTGAGAAACGAACGGCGGCGCATCGGCGCGGCCATGAGAGATTTTTGATGGTTGATTTTCATGTTCGTGACGGGTGATGCGTGATGCGTGATGCGTGAAATTATTTGGCCGGCAGTTCGCGGATTTTTATGCTGCGAAAGGAAACTTCGTTGCCGTGTTCCTGCAAGAGGATGTGGCCGTCCACCCATTCGCCAAAGTCGGGGATGTTCTTGAATTTGCTCTCGGCGACGTGCTGGCGAAAATTCTCCGAGCCGCGCTCGAACTCCACCGTCTGCTTGCCGTTCAACCAGAACTCGACGTGTTTGCCCTGCGAGACGATGCGCGCGGAATTCCATTCGCCAATGGGCCTCGTGATTTTGTCCGCCGGGGCGGGAATCAAATCGTAGAGCGAGCCGAGCTTGCGGTCGCCGTCCTTGCCGAGCTTGGCGTCAGGATGCAGCGCATCGTCGAGAATCTGAAACTCCATGCCGATGGCGGAGCCGACCGCCGTTTTCTGGCCGGTCTGCTTGTCAACCGGCGAGATGTCCGGCTGCACAAAAATCTTGAGGCCGCTGTTCGCGCCGGGCGTGAGCTTGAAATCCGCCGTGAGCTCAAAATTATTGTAGCGTTCGCGCGTGATGATGTCGCCGCCGCCCGCCGACTCTTCGCCCTTGTTGTCATGCACGGTCAGCACGCCGTCGCGGATCGTCCAGCCGTGCGCGGGAAAATTTTCCGACTTCGCGCTGCGCCAGCCGTCGCCGGTCTTGCCGTCCCACAATAATTTCCAGCCGTCCGCCTGTTCCTGTTCGCTCAACGTGTTGTTTTCCGTTTTGATTTCGCGGACGCGAATGTTGCGGAAGGAAACTTTCAGCCCGACTTTATTGGTGTCGTTGCCCACGCCATGAACTTGCAGCGCGAGCACGCCGCGCGGCGTGACGCTGTCGGTGATGTCGGCGCGGGCTTCGCCGTTCAGCCACGTTTTAATGGCAGGCCCGTTGGCGACGACGCGCAGCGTATTCCATTCGCCGTTCTTGGTGACCTTGCGGCCCTGCTCGGAAAACGCCATGCCTTGCTTGCCTTTTTCGCCGTCCGCCGGGAACAGCCAGCCGCGCCGCGCCTCATCGTAAATGCCGCCGGTCCACATGCGCCCGCGCGCGGCGTCCATGTCAATCTCGCACTGGTAGCCGTGGATGCGGTCGGCGGCGAACTTGAATTCCTTGCCGCCGATTGTGGCCGTCGTCGCGTCGGGGAAAACTTCGCTGCGGATCTGCACGCCGGAATTCAGCAGCGCGTCGCACTTGAATTCCATTTCAAATTCAAAATTCTCGAACGTCTGCGTCGTGCAAAGAAAACTGTTGCCGGTGCCGGAAACGGATTCCCCCAGCAGCACGCCGTCCGCGACGGTGTATCTGGCCTTGCCGCTGTGCTCGGCCCAGCCATCGAGATTTTTGCCGTTGAAAAGATCCACCCAGCCGTCCTGGGCCAGCAGCGGGGCTGTGGCAATGAGGGTCAGTGCCGAGGCGAGTGAAAATAATGTTGCGAGTTTCATTTGGTTGTGGCGTTGGACGAATTATCCCGCAAACCGGTTACGAAACAATTCTTTTCACAACGCGCGCCGCACCTGCTAAAAATCCCGTGTGCAAGACCTGATCGCCAAAGCCGCCACGCTCCTTGAAGCGCTGCCCTACATCCAGAAATTCAGCGGCGAAATTTTCGTCGTGAAATACGGCGGCAGTTTCATGGACTCGCCGGACGCCAATGTCCGCACCGGCGTGGCGCGCGACGTGGTGTTTCTCGAAGCAGTGGAGATCAATCCCGTCGTCGTCCACGGCGGCGGCAAGGCCATCACGCGGGCGATGGAAAAGGCCGGGCTCGCGGCGAAATTCATCCAAGGCCAGCGCGTCACCGACGAGGCCACGGTGAAAATCGTGGACGACGTTTTATCTCGCGAGATCAATCCCGAAGTCGTGGCCACCATCAACGCGCTCGGCGGACAGGCGGTCGGCTTTTCCGGCGCGGACATTTTCAAGTGCAAAAAAATGTTCCTCGACGACAAGGAAAATCCCGGCCAGAAAATTGACATCGGCTACGTCGGCGAAGTCATCGAGGTCAACGTCGCGCCGCTCAAGGAAAGCATCTGGTGCGGCCACACGCCGGTCATCAGCCCGACCGCGCGCGGCGAGGACGGAAAAATTTACAACTGCAACGCCGACGTCGCCGCCGCGATGTGCGCCATCGCGCTCAACGCCAAACGGCTCGTCTTCATGAGCGACGTTCCCGGCCTCATGCGCGACCCGAAAGCCCCGGCCACGCTCATCGCGCATCTGCAAATCGGCGAAGTCCCCGCACTCAAAGCCGCCGGCATCGTGGACAAGGGCATGATCCCCAAAGTGGACAGCGCCGTGGCCGCCATCAAAGCCGGCGTGGAAAAAGTCTCCTTCGTGGACGGCCGCGTGCCGCACTCGGTGCTGATGGAAATCTTCACCGACGCCGGAATTGGAACCGAAGTTGTGCTTTGAAACCGAATTTCAACCGCAGAGATCGCAAAGGGCGCAAAGAAAACTTTTTTGTGTTCTTTGCGTTCCTTTGCGGTTAAATAAATCCCTTCATGAAAGAAATTGTTCCCGCGCCGCCCGCCATCGTGCGCAACGACTACGAGTCCGTCCGTGAGCTGTTCGCGAAGAATGTCGTGCCCAGCTACGGCCGCTTTGAACTGGTGTTGAGCCACGGCGCGGGCAGCTACGTTTTTGATGTCGCGGGCAAACGCTATCTCGACCTCGGCAGCGGCATCGCCGTGTGCTGCCTCGGCCACGCGCACCCGGCCATCACCGAGGCGCTCGTCGAGCAGTCTAAAAAACTGATCCACGTCTCGAACCTGTATTTCACCGAGCCGCAGGGAAAACTCGCGGCGGAAATCGTCAAGCGCATCGGCCCGGGTAAAGTATTTTTCTGCAACAGCGGCGCGGAGGCGAACGAAGGTTTGTTCAAGCTCGCTCGCAAGTTTGGCCACGACGAAGGCCGGTTTGAGATTCTCACCGCAACGAATTCCTTCCACGGACGCACGCTCGCGGGCATCGCGGCGACGGGCCAGGACAAAGTGAAAAAAGGGTTTGAACCGATGATGCCGGGCTTCCGGCACGTTCCGTTCAACGATCTCGCTGCCGCCCGCGCGGCGATCTCGCCCGCGACCGTCGCCATCATGATCGAAGGTGTGCAGGGCGAAGGCGGCGTCACGCCCGCCACGCCAGAATATCTGCTCGGGCTGCGCGCGTTGTGCGACGAGAAAAAACTGCTGCTGCTCATGGACGGCGTGCAATGCGGCCATTATCGCACGGGAAAATTCCAGAGCTTCCAGCGGATTCTTGAAAATTGTAGCAGCCGAGGTAACGAGGCTCTAACTTCAAAAAACGAAATGGAACAGAGCCTCCTCACGTCGGCTGCTACGGATTTTCTCCCCGACGGCCTCTCGATGGCCAAGTCGCTGGGCGGCGGATTTCCCATCGGCGCGTTCTGGGTGCGGGCACCGTTCGCGGATTTGCTGGGTGCCGGCACGCACGGCACGACTTACGGCGGCACGCCGCTCGCCTGCGCCGTGGCGTTGAAAATTCTCGAAGTCATCGAACAGGAAAAACTCGCGGAACAGGCGCGCAAGCTGGGCGACTGGTTGAAATCCGAAATCGAGCGGCTGGCCAGGACGTATCCGGCCGTCATCAAATCCGCGCGCGGCATGGGCTTCATTCTGGGCATGGAACTCGCGGAAAAAATTCCGGCGTTTGCCGCGAGCGACAAATCCGCCGCGCTGCAATTTGTGAACCGGCTGCACGCAGCGGGTGTGCTGACGATTCCGGCGGGAACAAACATCGTCCGTTTGCTGCCGCCGCTGAATCTCAAGCCGCAGGAAGCGGGCGAAGGTGTTTCCAAGATTGAAGAAGTCGTGAAGTCGCTCGTATGATGAAAAACCTCACCTCACCCCGGCCCTCTCCCCTCCATCCGATGGAGCGGAGAGGGAGAATCGCTGCCAGCGTCCTGGCAAATCTGCGGCGGGCTTCGGCACCGCGCCTTAAAAATTCCCGAAAACATCCAGCGCCGATCCCCTCTCCCCTCCGAGGGGAGAGGGTCAGGGTGAGGGGTGGGAACGTGGCCGGACATCCATTCGCAAAGGGCAGCCTCACCTCACCCCGGCCCTCTCCCCTCCATCCGATGGAGCGGAGAGGGAGAATCGTTTCCAGCGTCCTGGCAAATCTGCGACCGGGTTCTGCTCAACGACCTTCCGAATTTCTGAACATAGACAACGGCTTTTCCCTCTCCCATCGGATGGGAGAGGGTCAGGGTGAGGGCACTTCTTAAAACCGAAACCATGAACGCCGCCGCGCTGAAACATCTGTCCGCCGTTGACCCGGTGATGCGGAAACTCATCCGCGAAGTCGGCGCGTGCCAACTGGAGCCGGAGACGCGGCGCCCGCCATTTCAATCGCTCGTGCAGGCCGTCGCGCATCAGCAGCTCAACGGCACGGCGGCGAACACGATTCTCACGCGGTTCATAAAACTTTTCCCGAAGCGAAAATTTCCCCGGCCGGAAGATCTGGCGAAAGTGACGGACGAGCAGATCCGCGCCTGCGGATTTTCCTTCGCCAAAATCCGGGCCATCCGCGACCTCGCCGAGAAAACCCTGTCCGGCGTCGTGCCGGATTCGCGTGAGATTGTGAAATTGTCCGACGACGAAATCATCACGCGCCTCACGGAGGTTCGCGGCGTGGGTCGTTGGACGGTGGAGATGCTGTTGATTTTCCAGCTCGGACGTGAAGACGTTTTGCCCGCCGATGATTTTGGGGTGCGCAACGGTTTTCGTCTGGCCTACAAAAAAGGCGAAATGCCGAAGCCGAAAGACCTGCTCAAGTTCGGCGAACGCTGGCGGCCGCACGCGACGACGGCGGCGTGGTATCTCTGGCGCGCGGTGGATGCGGCCAAAAAAAAATAGGACTGGACTCCTGCCGGTCGCGCAGTCCGATCACGGGCGCACTCCTTGCTAATTTTTTCACGAACGCTTGCCGCCCGCGCGTTCGTCGCTTAATTTTCCGCCGGTGAAAAAAACCAGCCGCCCCATCATTCCGCGCAAGACCATCTATCGGCTCTCGATTTATTTGCGCTGCCTCGCCCGCCTGAAGGAGAACGGCATCGGCACCGTCTCCAGCGAGGCGCTCGCCAAGGCCGCCGGCGTCAAGCCCACGCAGCTCCGCAAAGACCTCGCCTACTTCGGCACCTTCGGCACGCGCGGCCTCGGCTACGATGTCGCGGAACTGTCGTCGAAAATTTCCAACGAGCTTGGCACCTCGCGCCTGCAGCCCGTCATTCTCGTCGGCGTCGGGCATCTTGGTCTCGCGCTGATTTCCTATCGCGGATTTGAAAAGGAAGGCTTCGAGATCGTGGCCGGGTTCGACACCGAGCCGGAACGCAAGCGCGACAAGCAGATCACGCTGCCGATCCAGGGGATTGACCAGATGCCGAAATTCATCGCCGAGCACAACGTGAAGATGGCCATCCTTTCCGTGCCCGCCGCCGTCGCGCAGGAGGCGGCGAACGCGCTGATCGAATGTGGCGTGATGGGCATCCTGAATTTTGCGCCCATCGTGCTGACCGTGCCGGAAGACGTGATGGTCAACAACGTCAACCTCGCCATCGAGCTGGAAAACTTGAGCTACTTCATCCAGGGCTGAACGGCCGGGGAACCAGTCCTGCCGCTGCGGTTCGAGCTTTTTTCAACAATTAAATTTTCACAATTGTCACACCGACGACAGGCAAATGACAAAACTGTCATCGGCGATTCATTGTTTATTCATCAAGTTCCGATTAGCATCCCGAACCGCAAATAAACACACCAAAACAACACGGCGAAAATATCCATTCTATGGCAACTGCAAAGACCAAGATCAACACCTCAAGTCTCACGAATGGGCATTCAGCCAATGTGGACACCGTGGCGCGGCTGTTCAGCGGAAGTTCCCAAGTAGGCGCCGGGGTGTATGACGGCCTCTCGGCGCTGCTCGCGGAGAAATGGAAGTTTGATTTCGTCTGGATCAGCAGCTTTTGCTGTTCCGCTGCGGTGGGCCTGCCGGACGCCGGCATCGTCGGGCCGGAAGACATCTTGAATGTGGTTCGTTGCGTTCGCCGTTCCATCCATCTGCCCATCGTGGTGGATCTCGACTCCGGCTATGGCGACGCGGTGAAAGCTTTTCACGTCGTCGAGGCGATGGCGCGCGCGGGTGCGGCGGCGTTGTGCATCGAGGACAATCCGGTTTCAAAACGTTGCAGCCTCTATGATGGTTATGATCGCCGGCTGGTTTCCGTCGAGGAACAAATCGCGCGGCTGCGGGCGGCGCGGGCCGGGGTGACGGCGGCACATTCCAACTGCCGGGTCATCGCGCGCACCGAGGCGCTCGTCGCGGGGATGGGCGTGAAGGAAGCGTTGCGCCGGACGACGGCTTACGTTGATGCCGGAGCGGACGCGGTGTTTATTCAATCCTTGGATGCGACGGGCAACGACGTGCTGACCTTCGCCCGCGAATGGAAACGCCGCACGCCGATCTTCATCGCACCGACGCGGATGCCGCACGTGACGAAGAAAGAGTTTTTCGCCGCCGGAATTTCGCACACCATGTTTGCGAACCAGGGGCTACGCGCCGCACACGCCGCTGTGGATCGCACGTTCAAAGCGCTGGCGGAAGGCGAATGTTCGCTGCCGGTTGAGTCCCAAATTTCCACGGTGAAAGAAGTCGCCGCGCAGGTGGGCGCACAGAAAGTTGTGGATCTGGAAGCGATGATCGCTGGAAATGCCGTTGCGCCCGTCATCGTGCGCGCGAAGAAACCGGCGCAGTTGCTGACCAAGTCATCGCGAAAACTCACCTCGGCCCGGGCAAAGTAATAATTGGTTTGTCCGCCAAATTTTTCCCCATGCAAAAAATCAAATCCGGTTTTATCGCCGTCGGGCTGTGCTGCATTTCGTTGAACTGTGCCACCGCTCAAAACGCGACCAACGCCCCGACCGCCAACCAGATCATCTTGAAGGCCACCGGGCCGTATGAAGACATCGCGCATTATGCCGTCGCGAAGAAGGACGACAAAGTTATCAAATACCTCGCCGACGCCGATGCCGGTGCAGGCGAGGTGGTGAAAATTCTTCCGCCCGATGACGCGCGGAAATTTGCGAGCTTGTCCAAGCAACTTCACCAGGCCGTCGCGGGCAAGGACGGGACGATGGCGGCGGACAGTTCGGTGACGATTTTCCGGATGTTGGTTGACCGCCTCGACGCCAGCGCGCTCGTCGTGCCGAAGGAAGTGGAGTTGCTGGACTTCGCCGGCTACAAGCTCGCGGTGCTGGCGGCGGCGGACAAACCGGACTGGCAGGCCATCAGCAAACTCGCCGACGAGAGCGATGTCTGGTGGAAAGCCATCGCTCCGGGCGTCACGGACAAACATCTGCGCGCCACCGTCACCTCCGCCATCGCGGGGACTAAACAGGCCGCCGCCGGGAAAAATCTGGCGATGCTGCAATTCGGGTCGCAAATGATTTTGGATTTGGTGGACATGCTGGAAGTCGGTTTCAAAACCGCGAAGGCAACTCCAGCGGCAAAACTTTGATCTCCCCCGTTGGCGTAAAAAACAAAATTGCAAAATCGCCATGACTAAAACCAGCGATGCACTCTGCGGGCAATCCCAACGGGATTGTGTCCTTCAGCCCAGCAACGGTGTTCAGTGTGCAAGGGAAAACTTTGGATTTTTGAGCAAATGATTCATCAAGACGATCAGCTTCCGCATGACCGCCGTGAGGGCGACTTTGGCGGGCTTGCCCGCCGTGATCAGCCGGTCATAAAACGGCTTGAGCAGGTGATTGCTTCGGCTGGCCGACAACGCCGCCATGTAGAGGGCGCGGCGCACTTCCGCCCGGCCGCCGCTGATGCAGCGTTTGCCGGCCCATTGGCCGCTGTCGCGGTTATACGGGCAGAGGCCGGCCAGTGCCGCGGCTTGTTGTCGGTTGAGGGTTCCCAGTTCGGGCATGGTGGCCAAGGCCATCACGGCGGTGAGGCGGCCCACACCCATGATGTCATCAAGCCGTTGCACCTGGGCGGCCAGCGGGGCTTGGGTTTTCAGGAGGGCTTCGATGAGGGCTTCGACTTTGGCGATTTGTTTTTCGATCTGGGCCAGCCAGGGCGTGAAGAGTTTGCACAAGTCCGCATCGGCACAGGTGTCGGCGCGCTGTTCTTCGGCGACCCGCAGTTCGAGCAACTGCACGCGGCGCGTGACCAGTGCGGCCAGTTTGAGCTCGGTCGCCGTGCGCGGCGGCGTGGGTTCCGGCGCGAAGGCCTGGCCGAAGGCCGTGAGCCTGGCGGCGTCAATGGGATCGGTCTTGGCGAGTTCACCGGAGGCGCGGGCGAACTGCCGGACGCGGGCGGGATTGATGACGCTGACGGGCACGCTGGCGGCGTGGAGCGCGGCGACGACGGCGCGTTCGTAGCCGCCAGTGGCTTCACAGATGATGTGGACGCCGGGGATGGCGGCGAGACGTTTGATCATCTGGGCATGACCGTCGGCGGTGTTGGCGAGGTCAAAGGATTTGCTTTGGAGGTGGAGTTGGAGGCTGGCCTTGGCGATGTCGAGGCCGGCATAGACGGGCGTTATGGTTTCATTCATAGTAAGTGCGGTTGTGTGCTGACTCATTCTTGCGGATACGAGCTGACGTGGTTAAGGCGTCGCTCTGGCAACGGTTCGAGTTCGGGACGCAAAAGCGCGGATGGATCTGGCTGGGCTTCGGACTCAAAGGTCCGAGGGTTGAACGATCACATCCGCGCCGCCGTCCC
>JAYVCM010000081.1:0-9424 GCA_043749955.1 Limisphaerales bacterium
GCGGCCACCCCTCACCCTGACCCTCTCCCCTCCGAGGGGAGAGGGAACAAAAAAGAAACAGACCCGCTGCCAAAAATCTCCGCCCCTCGACTTCACGCAATTTTTGGTTAAACTGTTCCCGTGAGTTTTGTCGCTGAATTTAATTCCCTGCCGCTGGCCGCGCTTGTTAAAAAGTCGCTCGCCACCAGTTCCGTGGCCGCGCGCGAAGCGCTCGGCAAAGCCAAACTTTCGCTGGCCGATTTCGCCGCGCTGATTTCGCCGGCGGCGAGCGAACTGCTTGAACCGCTTTCGCGCCGTTCACAGCAATTGACCCGGCAGCGTTTCGGCAAGACCATCCGGCTGTTCGCGCCGCTCTATCTTTCCAACGAGTGCGTCAACAACTGCGCCTACTGCGGTTTCTCGCGCGACAACCCGATTCTCCGCGTCACGCTCTCGCTTGACGAAGTGCAGCGCGAGGCGGACGAATTGAAATCGCAGGGCTTCCGCAACCTGCTGCTCGTCGCGGGCGAACATCCGAAATTTGTCTCGAACAATTATATGCGCGACTGCGTGGCCAGGCTGCATTCTGCGTGGCCGAGCATCTCGCTCGAAGTCGGGCCGATGGAGACGGAGGATTATCGTCCGCTCGTCGCGGCGGGCGCGGACGGGCTGGTGGTGTATCAGGAAACTTACGACCGCGCGGTCTATGACCAGATGCACACCGCCGGGCCGAAGAAAAATTTCGACTGGCGGCTGGAGACGCCGGAACGCGCCTACGCCGCCGGTTTCCGCCGGCTCGGTCTCGGCGCATTGTTCGGGCTGGCCGACTGGCGGTTCGAGGCGTTGAGCGTGGCGGCGCACGCGGATTATCTGCTGCGCCATTGCTGGAAGTCGCAGCTTACCATTTCGCTGCCGCGGCTGCGTCCGTGCGCGGGCGAGTTCCAGCCGCTCACGCATATTTCCGACCGTGAACTGGTGCAGCTCGTCTGCGCCTTCCGTCTGATGTTTCCCGATGTCGGCCTCGTGCTCTCGACGCGCGAACCGGCGCCGTTGCGCGACGGCCTGATTCCGCTCGGCATCACGCTGATGAGCGCGGGCAGCCACACCGAACCCGGCGGCTACACCGGCGCGGGCAAGGAAAAAATCCATCACACCGAGCGCGGAAAAATTGTCGAACTGGCGTCCGGCGCGAGCGAATGGGCGGTGCCGGCAGACCGTGCGACAAATGCCACGGGCCAGTTTGAGATTTCCGACGAGCGCTCGCCGGGCGAAGTGGCGGAACTGATCCGCCGCCTCGGCTACGAGCCGGTGTGGAAAGATTGGGACGCGGCGTTGACAGCTTGAATTGGAAACATCGAACATCCAACACTCAACAACCAATGAACTTCCATCGGGGAAAATTTGGATGTTGGATGTTCGATGTTGGTTGTTGAAACATAAAATGATGAAATGGAACACACGTTGACGGCGATGTTTTTCGCCGTGCCAGCAGATTGCGCCGCGCGGCTGCCTTATGTTAAGGTGAAATTGTGATTGCGCTGATTGAGCAACAGAAAGCGGGCATCGCGGAATTGTGCCAACGGCACGAGGTTCGGCGGCTTGATCTTTTTGGTTCGGCGGCGCGCGGCGATTTTCAGCCGGAACGGAGCGACCTTGATTTCATCGTGCAGTTCACGCGCACGGGCTATGCCGGTTACGCGGATGCGTTTCTGGAATTTGCGGAAGCACTGGAGCGGCTGCTGGGCCGCAAAGTGGATTTGCTCACCGAACGAATGATCCGCAATCCCTATTTCCGCGCCGCCGTGGAAGCCACGCGCCAGACCGTCTATGAACAACGAGGCTAAAAAACGTCTGCGGGACATCGCGGATTGCTGCGCCGCTGCCGGACGCTTCGCTGCGGGGAAAAACTTTTCCGATTATCTGGCCGACGACATGTTTCGTTCAGCCGTTGAACGCAAGCTGGGAATCATTGGGGAAACGTTTGCGAAATTGGAGGAAGCAGATCCCGCGCTGACGGAAAACTTTCCTGAACTGCGAAAAATCATCGGAATGCGCAATCGCATTGTCCACGGCTACGACAACGTGGACGAAGAACTTGTCTGGGACGTGGTGCAAAACCGGCTGCCTACCTTGCGGCAAAAGGTGGAAGCGCTTCTGGAGGAATAAGCCATGCACCGCGATGAATGCACGCCGCAGGAAGTCGCGGAACTGATCCGCCGCCGCGGCTACGAACCGGTCTGGAAAGATTGGGGCGCGGCGTTGACGATGTGAAAAACTTAACTCTCAAACAAAGCATTTATATTGCTGGTCTGGCATTTATTTTCTTGTGGATTTGCCTTTATGTTTTCTCTCCCATTTTGGTCGGCGGAGGGCCGGCGAAAATTCCTCGTGTCCGCAGTGATGAAAAACAATTAGTCTTGAGCTCGGATTTTTACAAACAAGAGTTCGGGAGTTATCCTGCTGGAGAAAACTCAAACATCATAAGAGCGTTGGGTGGAGACAATCCAAAAAAGATTGTGTTTTTGAATGTTCGACGAACAGTAAAACATCCGAATGAAATGGTTGATCCCTGGGAAACACCCTGCCAAATCGAGTTTTATCAACAGACCAATTGCGCTGTTCATTCACCCGGCAAAGACAAAATATTCGGTAATGCAGACGACATCATTTTCAACAGCGTCTCAAACGATTTTGTGAAGCCATGATTGTGCGCCAACTCGCGTTCATTTTATTTTTGTTCGCGGCGGCCGGCGCGACGGCCGCCGAGGAGACGAATTATTATGATCCCCGCCTGGCAAATTATCATTGCGTCGTCTGCGGCAAGGGGCCGTTGAACGGACAAGTCTGGACGCATCCGCGCGGCGTGATTTGTGACGAGTGCGAAAAAATAAAAGAACGCTGCCTGATCTGCGGTGTGCCGGTCAAGGCCGGCGACGGCCACATCAAAACGGCGGACGGACGCCTCATCTGCAAGTTCGACAAGACGAACGCCGTGCTGACTTTGGACCAGGCGAAGGCGCTGTTTGAACAGACGCGCGACGACGTGGTGGACCTGTATGGCCGGCAGTTCGCCTTGAAATCCACCGACGTGGCGGTGAATCTTTTCGATGTGGATTATTGGTCGGAAAAAGGCCGCACCAACGACCTGCACACCTTCGGCTTTGCCCACTCGCGCAAAACGGCGGACGGCCGTTGCACGCATGCCGTCATCATGTTGAGCGGACGAACCCGCGAGGAGATGATTTCGGTCGCCGCGCACGAATACACGCATTTATGGATCAACGAGAATCGTCCAGACAGCCATGTGATTGACGACGACACAATTGAGGCGGTCTGCGAGTTGACGGCCTGCAAGCTGATGGGGCAAAAAAAACTGACCGGGATGCAGCAACGCATCCTCGAAAATCCTTATACGAACGGAAAAATCAAAGCCCTCGTCGCCGCCGAGCGCGAAGGCGGAACGGATTACATTTTGAACTGGGTGAAAACCGGCACGACGGCGACGCTGGAAACGGAATCATCCGCCCTGGCCGCGCCGGTGCGAAGGCCGGCGCTGACGTTCACAAACGTCCCCGCGCCGCTGCCGACGACGCTGAAGCTCGGCGGCCTGCTGGTGGACGGGCAAAGCCGGCACGCGATTGTCAGCGGCGTGTCGTTCGGGGCGGGTGAGACGAAAGCCGTGAAGCTGCAAGGCCGCACGGTGCAGGTGCGCTGCCGCGAAATCCGCCGGGACGAGGTGGTGCTGGAAGTGGATGGACTGGCCACCCCGGTCCGGCTGAAAATCGGCGAGGAAAAATTTTTACCATGAACGAAGTGATCGCCAACGGGAAAAGCGTGGCCGCGAAACTGCCGTGTTCCCTCGAGGAGTTTTTGATGGCGCAAAAACTTTTACCGCGTAGCGTGGTGGTGGAGCACAACGGCGAGGCGGTCGCGCCCTCGGAATTTTCGCGGCGGCAGGTGCGGGCGGGGGACAAACTGGAGATCGTGAAAATCGTCGCGGGCGGTTGAGGTGCCGGACAAACGGGCCGCCGGTTCGCGAAGGTGCGAAAAATGTGAACAAGTTTATTTTGACAAATGGCTGAAATGCGCAGAGAAAATCAGGAACAGCGTGACATGACTTTGCGCCGCCGGCGCTTCAAACCGGCTCTCCGAAACACAACATGAGCGACACCGCGATGATTGAAAAGGCCGCCGCCTGCCTGCGAAACATTTCGCAGGGCTGCCAGATTCTCATCTTGAGCGAGGATTTTGCCGCCTATACCCGGGCGACGCTGGTGTGCCGCCGGTTCATGGACCGCTTCGGGCAGGACGTGGACTTCGATTTTCGCTGCTGGAATTTCATTGAACTGGCCGACCCCGACTGTGCGCACAACGCGACGAGATACGCCGCCATCGCGGAAATCATTTTGATCTCCGTCCAGAACCCGGTGCTGCCGGCCGTGCTGAATGAATGGCTGGAGGCGCTGCCCAAAGCGCGGTTCCGGGCGGACGGCGCACTGCTGCTGTTCGTGAGCGGATCCGCCAATCCGGTGGAACTTCAGAATCTGGTGACGCGGTTGGAAAATCTGGCGGCGCGGCTGGTGATGGATTTCGTGCCGCTGCTGCCGGCGTCGGGCGAATCCGCCTGGCACTCGGAGCCGACGGAGAACTGGCCGCGGCTGGCCGCCGAGCCGGACGTCATCAAGCCGCCAAACCCCGAGCATTGGGGCTTGAACGAGTGATACCATTTCCCAATGACAAACGGCAGATTGGCGGCTGGTAGGGCGGCGCTGCCGCGCCGATTCCCCGCAACAACGGTGATTCACGCCAGCGTCGCGGCAGCGACGCCCTACCAACGCACCGATTGTTTTTGAGAAATGGATAAGTGGATAGTTGGATGATTGGGATTTCATTGTGGCAGCCCATCAATCCATTCATCCAATAATCCAATAATCCGTTTTTTATCCGTGTGCATCCGTGTCCATCCGTGGTTGAACAGCGGCGTTTAGGTTGGTGCCGGGAATTTGGTGCTTTTCAGCGCGGCGCGGCTGCGGCTTAATCTGCACATGGATTCCATCACCAACTTCGTCTGGCACGACGGCAAACTGTTCGGCATTGCGTGGACGGTCTGGAAAATCGTCGGCTGGCTGGGCAACGCCGTTTTCTTCTCCCGCTTTTTCGTGCAGTGGTATGCCACGGAAAAAAGGAACCAGGTCGTCGTGCCGCAGGCGTTCTGGTGGTTGAGCCTCGTCGGTTCGGTCACGTTGCTCTGCTACTCGCTGCACCAGCAGGACTCGGTTTTCATTTTCGCCTACGCCTTCACCTGGATCCCCTACATCCGCAACCTGATGATTCACCGGCGCAACCAGGCGGCGTCATCCATCTGCGCCGGCTGCGGGCAAAAAAATCCGCCGCAGGCGAACTACTGTCCGCACTGCGGCGTGAAGGCGGGCTGAACAATTATTTCTTCGGCGCGGCGGGCGCGGCGGGCGCGGCGGGCGCGACCGGGGCGGCACCGGCGGGATGACCCGGCACCGGCGCGATGCCGTGCCGCGCCAGGACGGGAACGAAGTCCGGATGCGTCTGGCCGTAGGCGACCACCTCGTTGATAAAGCTGACCACGGCGGCCTGGTTCTGGCTGAGCGCATTGACGACCTGGTCGGCCTGCGGCTTGATGGCGTCGAAATCCTTCCGCGCAATGCTTGCCTGCCGGTAAAGATAAACCGTGAGGGTGCCGCTGACGACGATGAGCGCGATGAGCAGCGTGAAAAGCTGGCTGCGGATGGCGGCCAGCGCGGAGCTGTAATCAACCTGATTGGAATCGGTGTTCATAAAAATTATTTGGCGACGGTCTTCGGCTGGAGCAGTTGGATGGCCTTGTTCAGTTCCGGGCTTTTGGCCGTGGCGTTGTAGGCGGCCACGTCGTTGAGCAGCGAATTGATCTGCATGATTTTGCTGTTGGCCACGGTGGCGTTGACGGACAGCGTGCGCAGGTCGCGGGTCCGGCTCATCGTCAGCAGGGCGAAGACGACGCCAAGGATCACCAGCACGGACAGCACGAAATTTAACAGGGTTGTGGTCGTGTCGTTTTTCATAATCAGTGCCGGGAATGTAGCCAGTCCGCCGCCAAAGTCCATCCGTTTTTTGCCGGAAAAGATTGCTTGCGGCGCGCAACCGCGCATTTTGTCGGCATGAAAATCCACTTCCTCGGCGCCGCGCGCACCACCACCGGCTCCATGTATCTCCTCGAGATCAACGGCAAAAAACTGCTGCTCGAATGTGGTTTGTTCCAGGGCCACCGCGAGGAGACCACCCGGCGCAACACCAGCTTTCCCTTTGACCCGCGCACGATTGACGCCGTCGTCTTGAGCCACGCGCACATTGACCACGCCGGCAATCTGCCGAACCTCGCCAGGCAGGGCTACGACGGCCCCATCCACAGCACCGACGCCACGCGCGATCTCTGCGCCATCATGCTCATTGATTCCGCGCACATCCAGGAATCGGACGCGCTCTTCGTCTCCAAGTGGCGCGCCAAAAAAAATCTGCCGCCGGTCGAGCCGCTCTATCGCATCGTGGACGCGGAGAAGGCCGTGAAACAATTCGTCCCGCACCGCTACGAAGACACCTTCACCGTCCTCGACGGCGTCAACGTCACCTTCCGCGACGCCGGCCACATCATCGGCTCCGCGCAGGTCATCTTGGATTTTCAGGAAGGCGGCCGAAAATTCCGCTGGCTCTTCAGCGGCGACGTGGGCCGCTGCGACGACGAGCTGTTACGCGATCCGGTGCCCGTCGAGAATGTGGACTATCTCCAGATCGAATCCACCTACGGCAACCGCGAGCACGCGGCGCGCACCGACGCCGACGCCACCCTCGTCAAGCTCGTGGGTGAAACCATTGCGCAACGCGGCAAGGTCATCATCCCGGCGTTTTCCGTCGGGCGCACGCAGCAGATTGTTTATGTGCTGCACGAACTCACCTGCGCCGGCAGGCTGCCGCGCCTGCCGATCTTTGTGGACAGCCCCTTGAGCGCGAAGGCCAGCGACATCTACGGCAAACATCTTGAATGTCTCAAGCCCGACATCGCGGCCACGCTGTGCAACGGTGAAGCTCCCTTTGAGATGGGCAACCTCACCTACATCCGCGACGCCGAGGAATCCAAGAAGCTCAACGACCGGCATGAGTCCATGATCATCATCAGCGCGTCCGGCATGGCCGAGGCCGGCCGCATCCGGCACCACTTGAAGAACAACATCGGTGACCGGAAAAATCTCCTGCTCTTCATCGGCTACTGTGCGGAAGGCACGCTCGGCTCGCAGATCGTGCTCGGCAAAACGCCCGTGAACATCTTCGGCGATCCTTACACTGTCCGCGCCAAAGTGGTTTCCCTCGACACCTATTCCGGCCACGCGGACAAAAACGAATTGCAGCGCTACGTCGAAAAACTTTCCGGCAACATAAAAAAAATCTTCTGCATCCACGGCGAGGAAGCCTCGTGCCTCGCCCACGCCGAAACCCTGCGCGCCATGAAGCCCAAGGCCGAGGTCATCGTGCCGGAATACCAGCAGGCCGTGGAGATTTGAAGGAGGGGAAACATCGAACATTCAACATTCAACATCCAATGAAGCCGCGCGCCGCCGACCATTGGATGTTGAATGTTGAATGTTCGTTTTGATTCGTCGTTGCCCGACAAGACCCGGCCGTGTTATTATACGAGCATGAGCACGGCGGAATTGATTCTGGAAAAAACGAACAGGCTTCCCGACGAACTTCAAAAGGAAGCGTTGCTCTATGTTGATTCATTGCTGGCGCGTCAGGCGGAAAAAAACGAGAGCCGCCACTGGGCGCGTTTCTCCGCCGGACAACTGGCCGCCCAATACTCGCCCGCCGACGCCATTTACGATCAAGACTGATGCCCGCGCACCATCCAGGCGAAGTGCTGCTGGCATGGCTGGTCTTTTCCGACGGACAAGGAGCCAAACGCCGTCCGGTCTTGGTTGTGCGTGATTTTGGCGACGAGGATTTGCTGGTCGTTCCCATTACCAGCCAGCGCGCCCGCGTGGCGACGGATCTGATTCTAGCGGACTGGCAAAGCGCAGGCTTGAAACTGCCGTCAACCATTCGCGTTGAAAAGCTGGCGACCATTGAGAAATCTTGCGTGGCACGACAAATCGGAACCCTTTCGTCCGCTGAACTGGCGCGATTCAAAGAAATTCTGACCTTGGTTTGCAAACAGATTACTGGCTGATGTTTCCCGCGTGAAGTCCTTCCGCCGCATTTCATGGTTTCTGAAACAACTTTTGTCCGTTAAGCTTTTCGCCGATTGAAAATCGGCCTGCTCCAGCTCAATTCGACCGTCGGCGACTTCGCGGCTAACCGCGAAAAACTTCTTGCCGCCTACGCGCAGGCCGTGGCGCACGGCGCGGAATTTATTCTCGCGCCGGAACTGTTCCTCTGCGGCTACCCGCCCCGCGACCTGCTGCAGCGCGACGATTTCGTGGAGGCCAACCTCACGGCGCTCGCGGAAACCGCCGGCCAGATTGGCGCGGTGCCGCTCTGCGTCGGCTTTGTGGACCGGAATTCCGAACGTCCCGGCCGCGCGCTGCGCAACTCCGCCGCCGTCCTGCAAAACGGCAAGATCATCTGGCGCACGACCAAAAGCTTGCTGCCGACTTACGATGTTTTCGACGAGGACCGCTATTTTGAACCGGCCAAATCCGTCGCGCCGTTTGAATTCAACGGCCACAAGCTCGGCATCACCATCTGCGAGGACATCTGGAACGACGAAGATTTCTGGCCGGACCGGCTGTATCGCCGCGACCCGGTGAAGGAACTTATTTCGCAGGGCGCGGAAATTATTTTGAACATCTCCGCGTCGCCGTGGTGCGACGGCAAGGACCGGGCCCGGCTGGAGATGCTGCGCCGTGTGGCGCGTGATGAAAAAATTCCGCTCGCACAGGTCAACGCCATTGGTGCGAACGATGAATTGATCTTCGACGGCCACAGCATTGCACTCGATGCGCGCGGCGAAGTGCTGGCGCTGGGCGCAGGTTTTGCCGAGGATATTTTGGTGGTGGACTTTTCTTCTCCCTCTCCCCTCGGAGGGGAGAGGGCCGGGGTGAGGGGTTTCCCGCCGCGCGAGCAGCTTTTGTTTTCCGCGCTCTCGCTGGGCGTGCGCGATTACGTCCGCAAGTGCGGCTTCAAATCCGTGATCCTCGGCTTGTCCGGCGGCATTGATTCCGCGCTGGTCGCCGCGATCGCCGCCGCTGCGCTCGGCGCGGAGAACGTCCTCGGCGTGGCGATGCCCGCGCGCTATTCGAGCGAGGGCAGTTTGACGGACGCCGAGCGGCTCGCCAAAAATCTTGGCATCCGCTACGAAGTCCTGCCGATTGAACCGGCCTTCAAATCCGTCGAGGCGCAGTTGAAAAAAATCTTTGTGGGCACGAAGCCGAACGAGGCGGAG
>JAYVCM010000082.1:0-7297 GCA_043749955.1 Limisphaerales bacterium
GCTGACGCGCATCTTGATCCAAACCCTCGACCCCGAACCCGCCGAGGACGCGGCGGAAGTCCAGCAGGCGTGGCAGGTGGAAGTGGAAAAACGCGTGGATGAAGTCCTGTCCGGTCGCGTCAAAACTGTTCCCGCCGAAGAAGTGTTTGCCAAGTTGCGCGCCAAATACGGATGAAGCCAGTAGATTGCCGCAAATTACGGCTCAAAGAAACGGTCAAAGCCCTTGGCGCGCAATCCGGTTTTCAATTCGTGATCTTCCGTCCAAAGCCGTCCGTCCAAGTGCAACGTCAGCGCCACATACGCCGTGTCATTTTCATCTACGCCTTTGCACAGCCGATACGCCTCCACCCACGTTCCAACGGGAAGGTTGGATTCATTTACAAATTCGAGTTGCGCCGTCAGCAAATAGAGTGCCTCCAGCAGGGCAACTTCCGGCAGTCGGGTCGCGCGTTGCAACCGCTCCTTGTGCTTGAACAGTTCAACGAACAGAAAACGGGGACTGAAGAATTTGAGATTGCCATCCGGCCCGATGCGCTCGCGCAAATCTCCCCGGCCAGCGTGGAGACATTTGAACGCGATGTTCGCGTCCACCACGATGCAATCCGAGTTCATTGTTCGGACGGCGGGATGAAGCGATCTTTGTTGGCCGCCCACCATTCCGCCTTGATGTCATCCGCCATGCGGTCGGCGTCCGCCTCGGTCAACTGGCTGCGCTGGGCGACTTCCTCCAACTGAAGCCGGTCGAGAAAGGCGTTGAGCTGTTTCGGCGGCATGGCGTTCTTGGGAATGGTGACCCGCACTTCGGCATCGGTTCTTTCCACGGTTATCATGGCCGAAAATTACCCCGCATCCCCACACTCCGCAAGCTGTGAAATCCAATCCGCAACTGGACAGGCAAGATGCCTGTCCCACTATCAAGCCGGAACCGCTTCGAGGCGCGGAGAACTTTTAACTGGTTCGCGCACGCCCAGCAACAGCGGTTTCATGTGCCGCTCAAAAAGATTTTCCGTGACGTTCCGGGCGACGATGGCCTCGTGCTTCTTCAGCGCGTTGAGATAGCGGTCGCCTTTTTTGGCCGCGACCTTGAAGCTGACGTGCAGCAACTGGCGGAAGCTCGGATTGTAGGCCAGATTTTTCTGGTCGTGCCGCAGCGCATCGGTGAACTGCTCGGAACTCCAGCCGTTCACCACCGCCGCGCTCGGCAACTGATCCTTGTCAATGTCAATGACGCTGGCGTAGGGCGCGCAAAATTCGTCCACATGCTCGATGGCGTAGGCGTAAATCTCCTGCGCGATCTCCAAGCCGTCGCCGCCCGCTTCCGCGAGGCCGATGAGTTCTTCCAGCCAGGTGGTGCCGGCGGTCTTGATGTGGACGCCCGCATCAAATTTTTTCAACGCGCGGCGCATCGGTTCGTAGATGGAAAACTTGTCGCTGCCGGAATGGACGCTCAACTTGAGCGACGGCGGCAGGCCGTATTTCCGGATGGCAAACGCGATGACGGCGAGGTCCTCGTTGAATTCTTTTTCAAACTGCCGGATGTCGCCGACGTAATCCACGCCTTTGTTGAAACGGCCGGTGAATTTCGGCGCGATGGTTTGGATCGGGATTTTCTGGTCGGCAATCGCGGCGAGGATGATGAGCAGTTCCGGCGGCGTCTGCGGGCTGTCGGTTTCGTCCATCGAAACTTCGGTGATGAAATTTTCCGCGCCCTTGGCCTTGGCGATGTGCTGGTAGATTTTTCCGGCGTCCTGCACCGCGAGCAGAAACTTGTTGGCCACGCGTTCCACTTCGCCGCGCGTGATGACAAACGGATGGTCAATGTGCGGGATGGAAACCGTGCCGATGAGTTCGGGATGGCGGCCCACGAACGCCTGCACGTCCGCCGCGCTGGCGGGTTTGCCGATGCTGTCCGCCACGTCAATCGTGAAGAAATCCGACGGCGCAATAAAACGGTCCACTGTTTCGAGGCGGATGTGGTCGGCGTCAACATGGTAGGAAGTTTTCCAGCCCAGCGCCTTCACTGCCGCGTCGGCCTCGGCGCGCAAACTGGACGGCTCGGTGCCGATGAAAGAGTGTTCGCGGTTGGATTTGTTCCAGACCGGGACGAAATGCGCGCCGAGTTCCGTGGCGAGCTGGCACGCGCGCAGTTGCGCCTTGCCCTGATGCCCAAAGCGGTCGCCCATGCCAAACGATAATTTTCCCAGCAGCAGATATTTATTAGTCATAAAGTCGGTTGAATGGAGATAACCTAGCAGCTTGTGGTTTCAAAGCCTCATCCGGCTTCTGCAAACTTATTTGATATAATTGCACTAAAAAATTGCCGGCACCGGTCCGGGACGCAACCGGATCGGCGTGCTTCAACCGGGCGGAACCCAAAATAAAAACCCACGGACTGAACCGTGGGATTGAACCTAAAAGCCTGTCTGAAAATGTGGCGGCGGGCCTCCCGGCCTGCCGTGGAGGGCGGCATCTTGCCGCCCGGAAAAATCGTTCGCCGGCTGAAACGTCCCCGGTTTTACAAAGATCTCCTGGAAGGGCCGCACTGTTCCGCCGGGCTGGAAGCCACGGCTCTACGTCAGCCAAGATGGCTGACGCTACATTTTCAAGCCGGCTCTAAAACGTCACCCTTGCGGCCGGATTTTTTTCCACAGCCAGCCGAGCGGGTCGTAAAATTCATCCACCACGCGTTCCTTCAATGGGATGATCGCGTTGTCGGTGATGGTGATGTGTTCGGGGCAGACGTTCGTGCAACACTTGGTGATGTTGCAGAAGCCGATGCCCTGCGACTGCTTCAATTCCGGCAGCCGGTCTTCGGTGTCGAGCGGGTGCATCTCGAGCGCGGCGGTGTAAACGAGAAAGCGCGGGCCGATGAATTCGTCGTGCTTGTGATGATCGCGCAAAACGTGGCAGACGTCCTGGCAGAGGAAACATTCGATGCACTTGCGGAATTCCTGCACGCGGTCAACGTCCTCCTGCATCATTCGCCAGGTGCCGTCGGCGGCATCGGGCTTGCGCGGATTGAATTTCTTGATCTTGGTTTTGACGCGGAAATTCCACGACACATCCGTCACCAAATCGCGCACCAACGGGAACGCGCGCATCGGCTCAACGGTGATGACCTTGTCCGTGTTCAATGTGTCCATGCGCGTCATGCACATGAGCTTCGGCATGCCGTTGACCTCGGCGGAACAGGAGCCGCACTTGCCGGCCTTGCAATTCCAGCGGCACGCCATGTCGTTCGCCTGCGTCGCCTGAATTTTGTGGACGACGTCGAGCACCACCAAACCTTCGGTGATCTCGGTGGTGTAATTCACGAACTCGCCGCCGTTCGCGTCGCCGCGCCAGATTCTGAAAGTGACAGTCTTGTTCATTTCATTTCCTCAATCACTTGTTTCAAATCTTCCCGCATCGGCGGAATCGGTTCGCGCCGCAGCTTCATCGAGCCATCCGCCTGCTTGGAAATGACAGAATTATATTTCGCCGCCGCCGGGTCTTTGTCCGGAAAATCTTCGCGGAAATGTCCGCCACGGCTTTCGCGACGGTCAATCGAGCAAATTGTGATGGCTTCTGAAATCGTCAGCAGATGTTTCAAATCAATCGCCGTGTGCCAGCCGGAATTGTATTCGCGATGGCCGTGGACGGCGACCTTCGCGGCGCGCGCCTTGAGCTGGCCGATGCCGTCGAGCGCGCGGGCCATTTCATTTTCCAGCCGCACGATGCCGACGAGTTCCTGCATCATGTTCTGCAAATCGTATTGCACCTGATACGGCCCCTCGACGTTGCCGCTGGTGGCGCGGTCAAACGGTTCCAACGCCTCGCGCGCGGCGGCTTCGACCTGCGCGTCGTGGATCGCGCCGGAAGAATTTTCCTTCGCAAATTTCGCCGCGTATTCGCCCGCGCGTTTGCCGAACACGAGCAGGTCGGAAAGCGAATTGCCACCGAGCCGGTTCGCGCCGTGCAGACCAGCCGCGCACTCGCCCGCCGCGAACAAGCCGGGCACATTCGTCGCCTGGGTTTCGCCGTTCACGCGGACGCCGCCCATCGCGTAATGCGTGGTTGGGCCAACTTCCATCGGCTCTTTCGTGATGTCGAGATTCGCCAGTTGCATGAACTGGTGATACATCGAAGGAATTTTCTTTTTGATGTGCTCCGCCGCATTCGGAATCTTTTCCTTGATCCAGGAAATGTCGAGGAACACGCCGCCGTGCGGACTGCCGCGACCGGCCTTCACTTCGCGATTGATGCAGCGCGCAACGTGATCGCGCGTCAGCAGCTCCGGTGGACGCTTCGCATTCTTGTCGTTCTGCGTGTAGCGCCAGCCTTCTTCGGGATCGGTCGAGGTCTGCGATTTGTAATTGTCCGGGATGTCGTCATACATGAAGCGCTTGCCGTCCTTGTTGCGCAACACGCCGCCCTCGCCGCGCACGCTCTCGGTCACGAGAATGCCCTGCACGCTCGGCGGCCAGATCATGCCGGTCGGATGAAACTGAATGAATTCCATGTCCAGCAGTTCCGCGCCCGCATGATACGCGAGGGAAACGCCGTCGCCGGTGCCTTCCCAGGAATTGCTGGTCACGCGATACGCGCGCCCCAAACCGCCGGTGCAAACCACCACGGCCTTCGCCTTGAAAATCCGAAACCGTCCGCGCTCGCGATCGTAGCCAAACGCGCCCGTGACGCGGTCGCCGTCCTTGAGCAAGGAAACCACCGTGTATTCCATGTGAACCGTGATGCCTTGATGAATGCCGTGATCTTGCAACGTTCGGATCAGTTCCAGCCCCGTGCGGTCGCCGACGTGCGCGAGCCGCGGATAACGATGGCCGCCGAAATTACGCTGCGAAATTTTTCCTTCCTTGGTGCGGTCAAACACCGCGCCCCACGCTTCGAGTTCGTGAACGCGCGCCGGCGCTTCCTTCGCGTGCAATTCCGCCATGCGCCAGTTGTTGACGTATTGGCCCCCGCGCATCGTGTCGGCGAAATGAACCTTCCAGTTGTCGCGGTCGTCCACGTTGCCCATCGCCGCCGCCATGCCGCCCTCGGCCATGACCGTATGCGCTTTGCCGAGAAGTGATTTGCAAATCAAACCGACTTTGACGCCCGCTGCCGACGCTTCAATCGCCGCGCGCAGACCCGCGCCGCCCGCGCCGATGACCAGCACGTCGTATTCGTGAGTTTCGTAATTGGTAGCCATTTATTTAATCGTTGAAGCGTGAAGCGTTGAAGCGTTGAAGCGGACAGACGCCAACGCCCACTCCGCTGCAACGCTGAAACTGTTGAATTCAGTTCGCATCAAAGAATTCTCCAAACATGCCAAATCCCCATAGAACACAGGCGGATGTAGAGGTCGGCGAACCCCACCGAGAACAAACTCAACCACGCCCACATCATGTGGCTTTGGTTCAGGCAGCTTACGCAGTTGTAAGTCTTCGCGCACGATGGCGCTTTGGTTTTGGAATCCAGAAAGCCGCCGACGAGATGCCGCAACGAATGACAGCCCAGCGTGTAGCTGCTCAACAGAAAAACATTCACCACCAAAACCAGCGTGCCGACGCCGATGCCGAAATGTTTTGCACCGACCGCATCCGTGAACCACATCGCTTGGAACGCGTCATAGGAGAGCAGCAGGATGAATCCAATCGCGATGTAGAGAAAATAGCGGTGGATGTTTTGCATGATGAGCGGAAAGGATTTTTCGCCGAGATATTTTTTGCGCGGTTCGCCGACGGCGCAGTTGATCGGGTCGGCCCAAAACGCCTTGTAATACGCGCCGCGATAATAATAGCAGGTGAACCGGAAGCCGCCCGGCGCCCACAAAATCAGCAGCGCGGGCGAGAACGGCAGCCACGACGGCCAGAAGCCGGGCTTGCCATGAAAAATCGCGTGGGGCGAGTCGCCAAAAATTTCCGGCGAGTAAAACGGCGAGACATAATCCGCGCCGCCGGCCGCGAGCCAGTAATGACTTCCCTGAAACGCCGCCCACGTGGAATAGACGATGAAGGCGGCGAAGCCGAGAAAAACGAACAGCGGCTGCACCCACCACGCATCGGGACGGGTGGTCTGCCCGAACGGGCGTTGCTTGGGTAATGAGTCTGCGTAAGCCATAACTTGTCCTTACGTTACCGGATTCGCAGCATCAGCGTCAACGCGCGAAGTCAGCTATAAGCCTCGCTTGGCGGAGAATTGCCAGCGGCTTATTGGCGAAGGTGGTTCATCCTCGTCCTCCTGCTCGTCCTCGTCCGCGAATTTTCAGCGCTGCACCGTCCACTCGTTCAGCCCGCGCTCGCCCGCGCCCGCCGGGGAATGGCCCAGCAGCTCCAGCGCCTCCCCGACGAGATACAGCGAGCCGGCGACCACGACAAACGGCTCGTCTTTGCAGGCGTCTAACGCCTCGGAAAGATTTTTGCACGCGGTGACTGCCGCCGCCGGATTTGCCGTGCAAAAAGTTTTCGCCAGTTCGCCCGCATCCGCCGTGCGCGCGCTGGCGACCGGCACGGTGAAAATTCTTGCGGCCAGCGGCGCGAGGATTTCGCACATCGGCCGCCAGTCCTTGTCGCCCAGAAAGCCGACGATGAATGTCGGAGCGCCGCGTTGGAGTTCACGCTTTAGCGTGTCCCCGGGCAAGCTAAAGCTTGAACTCCAACCGGGCAGCGCAGCGCGCAATGCCTCCACGCCGGCCACATTGTGCGCGCCATCCAGCAGAATTTTTTGTCCGCCCGCCCGTTCAATCAACTGCAGGCGGCCCTGCCACTGGACGTTCGCCAAACCGTCTCGGATTTTTTCTTCGGCCACGGGAATTTGTTTTTGCAAAATCTCCACCGTCGCCAGCGCGAGCGCGGCGTTTTGCTTTTGATGTTCGCCAAGCAGTGGCAGTGGTAGTGGGACAGGCGTCTCGCCTGTCCAGTCCGAGAGCGTCTCGCTCTCGTTTGCGGAACTCGGGCGAGACGCCCGCTGGCTGGACAGGCGGGACGCCTGTCCCACTACGGTGAGTGACGCCGCATTCTCCCGCGCCGTTTTCTCAATCACCGCCAACACTTCCGGCTGCGTGGCCGCCGTGATGACCGGCAGGCCGGGCTTGATGATGCCCGCCTTTTCCGCCGCGATTTTTTCCAGCGTGTCGCCGAGCCACTGCTGGTGGTCAAACGCGATGTTGGTGATGACGCTCGCCAGCGGCGTGACGATGTTCGTGGCATCGAGCCGTCCGCCAAGGCCGGTTTCCCAAATCACGAGATCGCACTTTTGTTCTGCAAAAAATTTCAGCGCCATCACGGTGACGAACTCAAACAATGTAGCGTCAGGC
>JAYVCM010000083.1:0-8505 GCA_043749955.1 Limisphaerales bacterium
CCGTGTGTTTCTGCGACGGTTGACATTTTTGCCGGAACACACGGGCGGGACGCCCGTGCCACTCCGCTGGCCGTGTTCAACCCGGCGGCTGTTTTCTATTTCAGGCGCGTCGAGTGTTGCTGCAGCCAGAACACGTCGGGATTGTTCGGCGAAGGGTATTGGTCGGGAATCAGCCCGCTGCTCACGAGCGGCGGCATGGTGCGGTCATCCATCCAGCGTTTGATTTCGGCATGGCCGTCCACAAATGAAAATCCAGCGGCGCGATGATGATAGCTGCCGGGCAGGTCGTAGAAGCCGGCTTTGGAAGGATCATCCGGCCAGCCGCGCATGTCGGTGGCGAAGTTGCCCCAGTCAATGCTGTCTTCCCGCATGTCCAGAAACAGAAAAGTTCCGGACGGGCCGGGGCTGATGAAATCCCCCGACTTGAGATACACGCGCCACGGGCTGCCTCCACGCGTTCCCGGCGGATAACTGGGCGGATTGACATAGCCCAGCCCGCCGGACAAGCCGACGTCATAGCCAATAAACCCGCCCACCCACGCGTTCATGGACATGCTGCGGACCCGGCGTTTTTGCCCGCCGTTCACGGTGACAAAAGAATAGTCCGCCGGGCATTGCCAGATCGCAGCGCTCTTGCCGCAATAATTCCAGAGCGGACTCCTGACGATGTCCTGGTTCACGTCCCAATTGGACGGGTTGTTCGGGTCGAAATCCATCTGGCCTCCCACCCAGGCAAATTTATTTTCAAAGGCGAGGGACGGTGGCGCGTAAGGCCAATGGCTGGCGTAGGGCAGAAAATCGCGGCTGTCATCCACATACATTTTCCAGGCCAGCGTCAACTGCCGGTGGTTGTTCATGCACTGGATGCCATAGGCTTTGAGCTTGGCCTTGGAGAGCGCCGGCAGCAGCAGCGCCGACAGGATGCCGATGATGGCGATGACCACGAGCAGTTCAATCAACGTGAAGGCACGGACTAAAATCTGCCGCTGACGATGAGATGGCTGCTGGCTGCGCATGGGAACTGGCTTAAAAGTATTCCCATCCGCCGCAACTGCAACCGGAATTTTCCACCGGATTTGATTTCATGGCCGGATAGAAAGCGTTCGGCCACCAGTCCAGGTTTTCATCCAGCAGGATTCTTACGTCAGACCTGGGCGAGGACTTCCGTTTTCATTTCCTTGAGCACGGCGAGGACTTGCGAACGCTTCACGCTGGGGAAGCCTTCCAGAAAATTTCCGGTGGAATCACCGGCCTTGAGGTGGTCGAACAGGCTCTGCACCGGCACGCGCGTCCCCTTGAAGACCAGTGTGCCGCCGAGGATGTCCGGGTCGGAAGGGCAAGCGCGCTCTTTGCTCATGGGAAAATGGGAAAACGATGCGCCGGTTTGATTTTCTGGCAAAGTAAAATTCGCGCGGAAATTCTTTGAATTCGCAAATCAATCACGTTGGCGTTTTACTTTCGCGCGGTAGGGCGGGCCGGTTTCCTTGACGTGAAAGCCGATTTCCCGGCGCGGTTCCTCCGGCGGCGGCGTCATCAATTGATGGATCGCTTCAAACAGCGTGCGGATGTTTTCGTCGTGGTTTTCAATCTTGCGCTCCAGTTCGCCCAGTTTGTGCGCGAGTTCCTTGTGCAGCGACAGCGTTTCCCGCAGCCGCACGAACGCGCGCATGATGGCGATGTTGATCTGCTCGGCGCGCTGGCTGCGCAGCACGCCGGAAAGCATGGCGACGCCTTCCTGCGTGAAAACGTAGGGTAAATACTTGATATTCATGCCCTTCTTCAAGATTCCAATTTGGAATCTTGAATCCTCCGCCTCATCCGCCGTGAGTTGGAACATGAAGTCGGCGGGAAAGCGCGACCAGTTGCGCCGCACCGCCTTGTTGAGGTTGCCGGTGGTGACGCCATACATCGCGGCGAGATCGCGGTCGAGCATCACGCGCTGGCCGCGAACCAGCAGGATGGCTTGTTCGATTTGTGGCGGCACAAACAATTCCGTTTTGTAGCGCATGATGAAAAAATGATACGCACGTTTAATTTTTCAGGCAAGGCGGAAAGTCCCATTTGGGGCGAGTCCAGGGGGAATTGACGGAGGGAATATTTTAACGTGAAGGCTGGTTTCTGATTTTCCTTTTATCCAGCTCTTGTAAGAACGTGCCCAGCCCTGAAAGTAAAATACTCAACCGAATATTGCCGTAAGAAGTTGTTTTGAGAATGTGCCACTTGTTGATGTCAGAGAAAGCATAACCAGAAATTGCCGTCCACGGAATCTTCCTCGCCGGACGCCAAGGAGAAACGGTATAAATGAATTCGCCATCAAATAAGATTTTTACGAAATGAAATTCGAGAAACAGAGAAAACCCCATTACCAAAAAACCAGTCCCAAGGCACCAAGCCAAGACAAGCTGATCCGCTGAAGCTCCGGACGCAGCATAGAGGATAAACAAGCTTATCAGCACGCAAAACCATCCAAGGACACGAACTGGTCTGCCATACATCAATACGGCTTTGTTTGCCAATTTTTTAGCGTCTTTGTTGGCGCACGCGGTGAGCCAAGTCAGTAAAATTGCCGAGACAACTCCGCCGAGGATTCCACCGAAGCCACTTGTGATATGAACCGCGAGCATTTCAATTTACAATTCTAAAGTCGCGCACGGCACCTCCTGCGCGGCGATCTGCATCTGGACGTGGCTGGCGCCGATGTGGTGGAGCTGTTCGGACATGATGTGTTCGGCGAGCTTGGGCGTGTTGCACTCGCGGCTCAAGTGCGCCAAGTAAAGCTGCTTCAGCCCGGCGGACATGATTTGCGCGACGGTCTCGGCGGCGGTGACGTTGGAGATGTGGCCGTGGCGTCCGAGGATGCGCTGCTTGAGCGCCCACGAGCGGCGCGGACAATCCTGCAGCATCTTCACGTCGTGGTTGGATTCCAGCACGAGGACGTTCGCGGCGCGGATGCGTTCGAGCACCAGCTTGGTGACGTGGCCGAGGTCGGTGGCGAAACCAAAATTGCCGGCGGCGGTGCGGAGGAGAAAGCCCACCGGGTCCTGCGCGTCGTGCGGGATGGAAAAGGTCTCGATGCCCACGTCGCCGATTTCAAAACTCGCGCCGGTCGCGAACAGCCGCCAGTCAATTTTCGATTTCAGATGGTCCGTTCCATCCGTGCCCGCGAACGCCGGTTTTTTTTTCGAGTCCCACTTGGCCTTGAACGCCCAGATGGCGCCGTCCTGCGTGCCGCGATTGCAATAGACGGGGATGTGAAATTTGTCCGCGAGTCCGAGGATGCCCGCGATGTGGTCGGAATGTTCGTGCGTGACGAGGATGGCGGAAAGATTTTCCGGCGTCTTGCCGATGCTGGCGAGGCGTTTGCGGATTTGCAGCGGGGAAAATCCGGCGTCCACGAGGACGCGCGCCTCGGCGGTCTCGAGGTAGGCGCAGTTGCCGGAGGAGCCGCTGCCGAGGATGGTGAATTTGACGGACACGGATTGAAGTTAGAGGCGCGGGGCAGGGCGGGCAAATTTTTTCTGGCGCAAAGTCTCAACGTCACGGCTGTCTTATCCCGAAATAAGAACCGCGGATTACGCGGATGGCACGGATGCCAAACGGGTTTCGTTTTGGGCGCGGGCTGCGGAGTCATCGGGTGGTTCCTGCGCCCGGTTTTTTATCCGCGCCATCCGCGTCATCTGCGGTTTCAACTTCGGAACCCGGTATTATTCCGGGCGGAGTTGATCGGCGGCGGACTTTATTTTTTCAGCCGAAAAAAAACAATTTTATTGGTGAGGGTCAGCGTGACGATGTTCTGGTTGATGCTGATGACGGGCGTGTTGGTGAGGGTCGTCCACACGCCGGTGACCAGGTTGGTGGTGGATTGCAGGAGGTAGGCCGGGTCGGTGCTCAACGGCCAGTTGAGTTTCACGGTGGAGCCGGTGCGGGTGAGGCTCAAGCTCGGCCGGTTGGTGGCCATGGAGATGAGGGTGATCTGTGTGCCCCAAGTGGTGCTGGAAGCGGGAATTTCCTGGATGGTCCAGAGCAGGTCGTCGTCCGTGGGGTCAAGCATCGTGGCGCTGTAATCGCCCCAGCGGTAGGGCGCGCTGTCAAAGCTCAGACTGTAGCTGCCGGTGGTTCCCTGTTTCAACAAAAACGGCGAACCCATCGTCACGGTGGAATTCGTGAAGGTGCCGGTGATGGCGTAGATGCTGATGTTGTTGCTGGCGGGGCTGTTGGTGCCGCAACGGTTGAACGCCATTAAAATTTTTCCATTGTGGCTGGCGGCGATGGAGGGCTGGAAAAAATCGAAGTTCGGATCGCTGATGATGCCTTCGCCGAGAATCACGTTGTTCGTTTCGTTCAACACGATCCAATGCACGGCGTCCTTGCTGCCCTGGAGGATGGTGTTGGCCATGAAAACATATTTGCCGATCTGTTTGACCGCGCCGGAAAACCGGTCGTCCAGCGCGTCCAAGGTCTGGCCGCTGGGTGGTTTGGCGGGAGTGGGAGCGCCATCGAAGGTGTTGCTGATCCGCACCCGGGCACCGAGCGTGGCCCCGGCGGCGCCGGCACCGTTGATGGTGTAGCGGTCAAAAAAATTGAAGGCGTCGTCAATGGAGATGAACAGGCCGTGGCCGGATCCGGCTTCGGTGTTGACCACGCCCTGCAAGGTGGAGCCGTAGGTCGCACTGGCTAAATTTTCAAACTTGGTCATGTTGGCGAGCGTTGGATTGGTGGCCAGCAGGTTGGTTTTGGGAATGGAAAAAAACGACACGCCGGTCATGGCGCCGCCGGCGGTGAAATTATTCACGCCGATGTAAACGCCGGTGGCATCCACGCCCAATGTGTCGTAGTCCGCGAAGCCGGTGTTGCCGGTGAAGGACACCGCTTTCCAGCCGCCGGCCGGATCGGAAGTGTTGGAACGCCCCACCAGCACTTTGTTGGCGGTGGTGTCCGAAGTGATTTCCGACACGAACCACCGCCCGCTGCCGGCGTCGTAAAGGATGCGCGGATCGGTGATCCCGGCGGACATCGTCGCCAGGCTGATGCCGGCGTTCGTCCAGAAAGCCTCGTCGGTGACCAGCGACTGCCGGACGCCCGCCTTGGTGTAAACGGCAAAACCGCCGTTGATGAACACCACGAACTGGTTGGTGCCCGCCGCGCCCATCGTGTCCGGCGGCGTGCCGCCCGTCCCCAGTGCGGAGACGTCGGTCAAGTTCAGCCCGGGGAAATTTTGAATGATGGTCTGCGCGGGGGAAACCAGCCCGGCGGAGGCCAGCACTGCCAGCGTGAAAAGAATTTTTCCCGGCTTCCAAAATAATTTGATCATGGGTGGTGAATCTGACTCCCGCAGTTTCGCCTAGTCTGACGAAACCCGGGAGGTTTCAAGACCATACGCGACGTGTCAAGTTCCAGCTGGCACGGGCCGAGGATGAGGGTCGCATCTGGACACGGCCCCCGACCCCGCCAGCATTGCGGAGCGCCGATCTCCGATCCGGCGCGTTGGTGGGCGAAACCCAGCCCCCGCCGGGTCGGAGACCGGCGCTCCGGGGACGGGCGCGCTCCGGGCGCAATGATGTCTGCCGTGTCCAATTGACAAGGGCTTGGACAAGGTTAGGCTGTCACCAATCCAATTGAATTTAGCGCGGCGTGGTTTCAGAATAATTATGTTTATCAGCAAGGCAATCGTTCTCACGGCGACCATTCTCTTCGCCGCCGCGTCCTCGGTTTTCAGCGCGGAACCCGGCCGCGAAACCTTGCCCGGCCATGTCCCGGCGGTGGTGGCGGGGCAGACGCCGAAAAGTCATTTGCCCGCGACCAATCAGCCTTCGTTCGCCATCGGTCTGCCGCTGCGGAATCCGCCGGCAAACGCGCCCTGGGCCGGCACGCGGGCCGTCCGCGAAACGAATGCCGTGGTGATGGCGCGAGCACGCTTCGACGACTTGCCCTCCCATCAGCACCCGCTCCACGTCAAGATCCACCATCACGGGCCTCGTGGGGACACCGTGGAATTTCCCCTCCGGGTCAGCACCAATGACCTCGGATCCGCCGCTTCACCAGCGTCACCGCGCACGAGCCAGCCTGGGCCGTTCGGCACCAACGGCACGCCGCTGGCCTTCACCGGTGCAACGCTGGCGGACACCAGTGCTTTTCCGCCGGACTCGATGGGAGCGATCGGCCCGGCGCAATTCATCGTGGCGGTGAACGGCCGCCTGCGCACGCTCGACAAAAACACGGGCCTGCCGGACGGCGTGTTAAACGCATCCATGGACACGTTTTTTAATTCCGTGATGACGCCGCCGGCGGCCAATAATTTCACGAGCGATCCGCACATCCGTTTCGATCGTCTGACGGGGCGCTGGTTTCTGATCATCATTGATGTCCCCGGCTCGAGCGGAGCGCTGCCGAACCGGGTGCTGCTGGCCGTGAGTGATACGAACGTCATCACCGCCGGCACGGTTTGGAGTTTCTTTCAATTCCAGCACGACCTGGTCTCGCCTGCCGGCGACACCGGCAACTTCGCGGATTATCCGACGCTGGGCATAGACGCAAATGCGCTGTATATCGGGGATAACCTGTTCACGGCCGCTGGCGCCTTCGCCGGCTGCTCGGGATTTGTGGTTCGGAAAAGCTCGGTGCTGGGCGCGGGGCCGGTCGTGGTGACGGCCTTTCGCGGGCTGGTGCCCAGCGCCTCGGGCGCGGGACCCTACACTCCACAGGGGGTGGACAACTATGATCCGGCGGCGACGGAGGGCTATTTCATCGGCGTGGATAACTCGGCCTTCGGCCGGTTGGTCATCCGCCGGGTCAGCACGCCCGCCGGCACCCCAACCATCTCCGGCAACCTCAACGTGACGGTGTCCTCCACGGCTTTTTCCATAACGGTTCCGCACCTCGGGAACACCGGCGGCACCAGCGGCAACTTGGACGGTCTGGATGACCGGCTGTTTGCCGCGCACCTCCGCAACGGGCGGCTATGGACGGCGCATAGCATTCAGGTCCGGTCCACCGGCGTGGCCTCGGCCACGGGCGGGCGCAATGCGTGTCGCTGGTATGAATTGCAGAACCTGACCGGCACCCCAAGCCTGGTCCAGTCGGGAACGGTTTATGACTCCGCCGGCTCGAATCCGAAATCGTATTGGATGCCCACGATCATGGTTTCCGGCCAGGGCCACGCGGTGCTGGGCTGCAGCAGCGCCGGGGCGACGAGTTATGCCAACGCCGCAGTGACGGGCCGGCTGGCTGGCGACGCGCTCAACACCATGGTGGCGCCGGTCAATTACACCGCCAGCAGCACCGCCTACAATCCCCCCGGCGATCCCGGCGGGAGCGCCGGCCGGCGCTGGGGCGATTACTCCTACACCAGCCTTGATCCCAGCGACGACATGACCTTCTGGACGATCCAAGAGCATTGCCATGCGGCGAATTCCTATGCGGTGCAGATCGCCAAAATCGCCGCGCCGCCGCCAGCACAACTCGTCAGTTGTTCGCCGTCCACCACGACGCAGGGTGTGGCCAACGTCAGCGTCACCCTGCTGGGATCGTCCGCCAGTGGTTCGGGTTTTTTTGATCCCGGCGTCGGCTTTGCCAATCGCCTCGCGGCGACCGTCAATGGCGGCGGCATCGCCGTGAACAGTGCCACCTACAACAATCCGACCAATCTCACGTTGAACCTGACGATTGCCACCAATGCCACCGCCGGGGCACGAACCGTCACCGTGACTAATCCGGACGGCCAGTCGGCCACCAGCGTTTCGGGAATACTGACCATCATTGCCAGCTCCCTGCCGCCGGCCATCACAAGTTCTTCGCTGACCAACCGCACATTGGAATGTGGCAGCAACATTTCCTACACCGTCACCACCTCCGGCACCGCGCCGCTTTCGATTCAGTGGAGTCTCGATGGTTCGCCCGTTTCCGGCGCGACGAATTCTTCGCTCGCGCTCACGAATGTCCACCTGCCGAACCACGCCGTCAGTGTCACGGTTACGAATCTTTATGGCAGCTTCACGAGCAACGCCACGCTGACGGTGCAGGACACGCTCGCTCCCGCCGTCACGCTCAACGGCGCAGGCTTGATGACCAACGAACTGGGGGCCGGGTTCACCGACCCCGGCGCGACCGCCAGCGACACCTGCGCGGGAGTTTTGCCCGTGACGACGAACGGGGTGGTGAATGTGAATGTCGTCGGCACGAACACGCTCACTTACAAGGCCGGTGATGGCAATGGCAACACCAACGCCGTTTCGCGCACCGTCATCGTCCGCGACACCACGCCGCCGACGATTTTGTGGAGCTTCACCAACCTGGTGTTCGCGGCAAATTCCAACTGCCTCGCGCTGATGACCAACGTGACGGGGACGAATTTTATTCTCGCCACCGATTTGTCCGGCGCGCTGACCCTCACGCAAAGCCCGACGAACAACGCCGCGTTGCCGCTCGGAACCAACGTCGTCGTCATCACCGTGGCCGATGCGTCGGCCAACAAAGCATTCTCGACCAACCGCATCGTCGTGCGCGACC
>JAYVCM010000084.1:0-5413 GCA_043749955.1 Limisphaerales bacterium
CCACGCGGGGTCGGACACCGGCGCTCCAAAACTATTCGCCGATGAAATGCAGCGCGAGGCGGCGCGAGTGCGGACGCGTGCGGTGTTCCCAGAGATAAATCCCCTGCCACGTTCCAAGCATCAGCCGACCGCCGTGGACAGGAATGGAAAGATTGACCGCCGTGAGCGCGGTGCGGATGTGCGCGGCCATGTCGTCATCGCCCTCGGCGGTGTGGATGAACAGCGGGTCGCCGTCGCGGACGAGCCGCGCGAAAAAAGCATCGAGGTCGCGGCGCACGTCGGGGTCGGCGTTTTCCTGGATCAGCAGCGAGGCCGAAGTATGGCGGAGATGCAGTGTGAGCAGGCCGTCGCGGAATTTATTTTCGGCGATCCACTTTTCAACGTGGGCGGTGAACTCTATCAGCCCGCGCCCGCGCGTGCCGATGACGAGTTCGTGGAATGATTGGCGCATAACGGGAAAATTTACCCTTCCAAAATCGCCGTGGCGGCGGCGTAATGTTCCGTATGGCTCAAGCTGACGAGCACCCGCTGCGCGCCGCGCGACGCAAACAGTTCCACGCCCTTGCCGTGCAGCACCACGAACGGCTCGCCGGATTCCTTGCGGCGGATTTCGATGTCCTGCCAGCCGAGCTGCGCGCCGATGCCCGTGCCGAACGCCTTGGAGACGGCCTCCTTGGCCGCGAACCGCACCGCGAGAAACGGCGCGGGCTTCCGGTGCGTGAGGCAATACGCAAGCTCGTCCGGCAGCAAAATCCGGTTCACAAACCGTTCGCCGAATTTTTCATACGAGGACGCGATGCGCGCCACTTCGATGATGTCAATGCCGGTGCCAAGAATCATTTGTGATTTACGATTTACGATTTACGATTGGCGCGCAAGCAAACTCGCCATGAGCGGCGATAATTGAAACGGCTGGACAATGCGCTTTTACAGGAACAAAGTTTGATTGCGCTCGGCACTACACAATCAAAAGACAGAATATGAAAACCCCATCAATCCCCGAAGGTTGCCACGCCATCACGCCTTATCTGACCGTGCCCGATGCCGCGCGGCTCGTTGAATTTTTGAAGCAGGCCTTCGACGCCGTTGAGTGGGCGAGGATTTTGCGGCCGGACGGCACGATTCTTCACGCGCAGGTGCGGGTGGCGGACTCGCTGTTGATGATCGGCGAACCGCAGGGCCAGTGGAAGCCGCAGCCGTCCATGCTCTACCATTACGTCGCCGACATTGACGCCGCTTACAAACAGGCCATCGCGGCGGGTGCGAAATCCGTGAGTGAACCGGCCAATATGTTTTACGGCGACCGCACCGCCTGCGTGACGGACATTGCGGAAAATGTGTGGTGGCTGGCGACCCGCGTTGAGGATCCGACTTTAGAAGAAATCCAGAAACGGGCGACCGCTTTCTATCAGGAGCAAATCAAGCACGCCGCCTGACAAATATTACTGCAAGTTTTTTCACCCCTTCTCAATGCACGCATACGCGTTGTGATTGTGGATGCTCTCGAAATTTTCCCCCGGCTTAAACATTTTCCCATTCATCCGCAGAAATTTCCGCCGTTCGCAAAATCCTTTTCATCAGACTCCAATCAATGTCGCCGTAATGTGGATTGGGAATGGTCAGACGCGCTTCACCCTTGACCATGAACGGATGCTTTCCCTTTTGATGCGGCCCGTCCCAGCCCAGCGCGCGCAATCGCCACAACATTTCCCGATGCTTAACTGGCCGGGGCATGAGCGATTTTCCGGCGGTTGCTGCGATTCAAATTAATTTTGTCCATCACCGGCAGGTTGTGTCCCAGTTGCAAGCCGAGCAGCAGCCAGTCTTCGAGGGCGCTTTGCAGTTCTTCGCGGCACTTCTCCAGCGATTTGCCCTCCGCCCACAATCCTTGACAACCGGAAATCGTGCCGTAGAAGCGACCGTTCTCCATAAGTTCATAATGCGCATGACGCATGGCGCTTTGAATGTATTCAGTCAGCATGGGAAAATTTTAGCCGGATTGACGCGACGGTTCAATGTTTAACCCTTCTCGATGCACGCATACGCGTTGTGATTGTGGATGCTCTCGAAATTTTCCGCCTCGACCTTATACCAGCCCACGCGCTTGTCCGCGTTCAGCCGCAGCGCCACGTTGCGCACCAGGTCCTCCACGAACACCGGATTTTCATACGCGCGCTCCGTCACCGCCTTTTCGTCCTGCCGCTTGAGCAGCGCGTAAAGCTCCGAACTCGCCGACTTTTCAATCATCGCCACCACGTCCTCGATCCACACCACTTTCGTCGAGCGCAAGGCCACCGTCACTTCACCGCGCTGGTTGTGCGCGCCGTATTTGGCAATCGCCTTTGAGCATGGGCAGAGCGTCGTCACGTTCGCCTTCACGGTGAGGACGAAATCAATTTCCTTCCCGCACGCCGCGGCGTCGAAGCGCGCGGTGTAATCCATCACGCCCTTGCCGCCGGACACGGGCGCTTTCTTGACCATGAAATACGGGAACTCCATTTCCAGATGCGACGAGGCCGAGTGCAGTTTTTTTTGAAGCTCGTGAAGAATCTCGTAGATGTTCTCGACGTGGATGACGTTGCCGTGCGCGTTCAGCACCTCCACGAAGCGGCTCATGTGCGTGCCTTTGAATTCCTTTGGGAGGTCCACGAACATGCCGATGGTGGCGACGGTGTTCTGCACGCTGCGCGCCTTGTCGCGCACCTGGATGGGGAAGCGCAGCCCGCGCACGCCGACCTTGTCAATGCGCAGCTCGCGGTGGTCGCGCTCGCTCTGCTTGTCGTCCAGCGTCACCGGCAAATTTTTACGGCCTGTTTGAGACATGGAATGAGCATAGCAGCATTGCGGCAAATGGCAAAAGTTCAAACCAAGCCATGCGGCGGCACTTTTTTGCCGGGAGCGCCGGCGTCCCGCCGGCGGGTTGCTTGAAAAAACTGGCCGGCGAGACGCCAGCGCTCCCGAATGGTTTGTCAAATCCCGCTGAAAATCAATCGGCGCTGGACAAGTTCCGTCTGTCTCTCCACCATTGCGCAACATTCCCAATAAAAATATATGACCAAAAATCTTAAACGTCGTGACGCACTCAAAACCTTGGCGGGCATCGGTGGACTGTTGATGGTTCCCGGCGCCGCGTTCGCACAAATTGCAACCCGGAACAGCCGGCTCGCCACCGGCTGGCTTTATCAGGGCCAGCCTTGCGTCATTCACCAACAAGGCTCGATGCTTTTGCTCATCAACGAAATTGGCTCCGTCGGCAGCGGCGTGTGGACGGGACCCAACACCTTCACGGTTCTGAGCGGCAGCGGCTGGGACGCCGGCCTGACGGCGCAAGTGACCGATCACGGCAACACCATCAACTGGTCCAACAGCACCGTCTGGAACAAAGGCCCCGCTCCGCGTCGCCCGGCAAATCTCGAAGGCGGCTGGCTTTACTCGGGGCAGCCGTGCGCCATTTTTCAACAACAAGACCTGTTGCTGGGCGTGAACGAAATCGGTTCCATCGGAATCTGCCTTTGGACGGTCAACGACTCTTTCACTGTCATCGGCGGCGGCGGCTGGGACATCGGCCTCACCACCAAGGTGGTTGATCACGGCAACACCATCAACTGGTCCAACAACACCGTCTGGACGCGGAGTTGACCGGCTCCGCTCCCGCCATCAATTTTCAGGCGCATGAGGCCCAGACCGATTCCGTTGTTGCTGGTGGTGTTTGCGTTTGGATTCTTTGGCTCCGCCGCCGTCGCCGCCGAAACCTTTCGCGTCGCCACTTACAACCTCGAAAATTATCTGGATCAGCCCACCGAGACGCGGCCGCACGTCAAGTCCGCCGAGGCGAAGGCGAAAATCCGCGAGAGCATCCGTGCGTTGAAGCCCGACGTGATCGCGCTCGAAGAAATGGGCGGCACCAACGCGCTCCTGGAACTGCGTGCGTCACTCAAAACCCGGCGGCTGAATTATCCGTATTGGGAACACGTCACCGGCGCGGACACCAACATCCACGTCGCCGTGTTGAGCCGGTTTCCCATCGTCGCGCGGCAGCCGCACACGAACGAGAATTTTCTGCTTGATGGCAAACGTTTCCGCGTCAGCCGGGGATTCGCCGAAGTGAAAATCCAGGCCGCGCCGGATTTCACCTTCACCCTCATCGTCGCGCATTTGAAATCGCGCCGGCCCGTCCCGCAGGCGGACGAGGCGGAACTGCGCCTGCAGGAGGCGAAAGTTTTGCGCGGCCTCATTGACGCGCACCTCACGACCGATCCCAACGCGCGGCTCATCGTCCTGGGCGATTTGAACGACGTGAAAAATTCCGGCTCCACCAAGGAAATCGTCGGGCGCGGAAAATTCAAGCTCACCGACACGCGCCCCGCCGAGCGCAACGGCGACGCCGCCAGCACTCCGGTTCCGCACCGCGATCCGCCGAACATCACCTGGACATATTTCTACGGCCTGACCGACGAATACTCGCGGATTGATTACATCCTGTTGAGTCCCGCGATGAAACGCCATTGGCTCACGGACGAAACTTTCATCCCCAAGATTCGCAACTGGGGCCTCGGCTCCGACCACCGGCCCATCGTCGCGGGGTTCACGACCGATGAACAGTGAATCAGGTTTGGTCGCTTAAAAAACAGGGGATTCAATGTGTGTGTCACCTTATCCCGACCTTCTCCCCAGCAAGGAGAAACGTTCCCCGCGTCTTTGAACCACCCAGCGTTGGATTGGCCGGACGGACAACCGATAAAACGGAAACGTGCGCTGGCTGTCCCCTCTCCCCGGGGGAGAGGGTTAGGGTGAGGGCGAGCAACCCACTAACTTTTCCCGCATCTGCTTTGGCCGACACGCGCCTGACGAATTCCGGGCCGGCAGAGAAAAGTTAGTTAAACAACCGCCCTCACCCCGGCCCTCTCCCCCGGGGGGGAGAATTCCCCGAACAAATCCGCGCGTTAACCCCTGAACCGACCCGGACAACTTTGTGTTGCAGTTGCAACACAAAGTTGTCCAACCATTTTGCAGCGGTTCATGGGGAGGGCCGGGGTGACACAAATCTTTTTCCTCCGCCCGATGCAGTCCCGCATTTGCCGTTTGCACTTTGCCCGGCGCAGATTAAATTTCCGCCATGAAAACAATTTTCCGACTGAATTTTTTCCTGTTCGCCGCCGCGGCCATTCTCTTCGCCGGCTGCGCAACCCACAAGACTGACTGGGCCGCCCGCATCGGCGCCTACACCTTTGACCAGGCCGTGGTGGAACTGGGTCCGCCCGACAAGCAGGCAAAATTGAGCGATGGGAAGACCGTGGCCGAATGGATTTCGCGTTACAACAGCGGCAGCAGCGTTTCCTTCGGCACCGGATTTTACGGCTCTCCCGGCGGCGGCTTCGTGCAAACCATCGGACCAAGCACCTACGAAAGCAAA
>JAYVCM010000085.1:0-7393 GCA_043749955.1 Limisphaerales bacterium
CACCGTCGCCGTCAGCGTCACGCCGCGTTTGGTGAACCAGCCGCGCAGCTTTTCCACCGCGCGGGTCACGCGCTTCTTGGCCGCGTCTTCGCTCGCGCCCAGCGCCGCGCCGACTTCGCCCAGGCTCTTGCCATCGAAATACCGCAGCACGACGGCGTGACGGTCCGCCGCGCTCAACCCGGCCAGCGCGTCGTCCAGCAGCGGCGCAATGTGCGGCCACGCGTCGTCGTCATTTTGATTCAAGGCAGTTTGCATGTGGGCCTCCTGTTCGCGGCGGGCGCGGCGGATTTCGCTGCGGATGTAGGTCAACGCCGTCAGCCGCGCGGTTTCATACAGCCAGCCGGCGAGGATGACTTTCCCGCCGAGCCGCCCGGATTTTTTGGCGAGGATGACGAAGACGGCCTGGGTGATCTCCTCGGCGGCGTGGGCGTTGCGCGTGTGGCGCAGCGCGGTGGAATAGACCTTGTCCACATTGCGCGCGACGAGCGCGGCAAAGGCGGTCTCGGAGTTTTGCTCCGCGTATTGCCGCAGCAGGTCGTGGTCATCCAGTTCGTGCATCTGCTAGTAAATGCCGCCAAACGGCAAAAGGGGACAGAATATTTTTCGTATCTCAATGGCCGCCTCGTGAATCTCGGTTACGCCATCCACCTTTGCTCGCTACGGCGGGACAGGCCGGTCATCCGTCGTTCGTCATGTCCAACTCGTTCACGAACCAGACGCTCGCGCAGATTGATCTCGGGGCGAACAAGGACAAATACGAGAAGACCGTCTATCGCCTCTCGAAGAAACTGGATGAAGAAGTCGCCCGCCTGCATCTGGAAAAAATCGGCGTGGTGCTGACCAAGCTCACGAAGGCGCAGGCTGATTACCTCAACGTGCCGGTGGAAGGGCCGTATAAGCCGGAACACTACCGCTACTAAGCGAATTCAAATCTGAAAACATGAAAGGCGAACGGGAAACCGTTCGCCTTTTCCTTTGGCGGAAAGGTCAGAACAGAAGTTGTCGTCCAAAACCTTGCTCGACGCCGCGCCGTCCGCTGCTAAATTCAACCCATGACAAAGACTGCGGAGGCTGGAGAACTGGCGAAGCACTTGATGGAATTCCTGGACGACGTGAAAGCCGGACATGAAGTGCTGGTGACGCGCGGCCAAAAACCCGTTGCCCGGCTTGTGCCCCTGCCCGCTCCGGCCAAACACCAGCCGCGTTCCGTGCTCAATCTTCGTTCGCTACCCGGCAGGTGGATTGGCGAAAATGTCATCAAAGGAAGCGACTTGGCGGACGAAATGTTCGCGCGTGAATGATCGGCATTGACGCCAACGTCTTGGTGGCTCTGGCCGCCAAGGAACATCCCCACCATTCCCAAGCCGTCGGTGTTTTTGATCGGGAACTGGCGGCGAATGAAGAGATTGTTTTGTCGCCCAGCGTGGCGGCGGAATTTCTGCACGTCGTCACCGACCCGCGCCGAATTACTCCCGCCTTGGACATGAATGAGCACTCGCATGGCTTCAGACTTGGGCGACGGAAGTTGCGCCGGTATGGCTGACGCCAAACGATGCGGCCATTGAACTTTGGTTGAAATGGATGCCGAATTCCGACTGGGCCGGAAACGAATCCTCGACACTCAATACGCGGCCTTGCTCCACACGCAGAACGTCCGGCGTTGGCTCACGAACAACGCCGATGATTTTCGCGTGTTCGGCGTGTTTGAACTGGTGACGTTCTGACGGCTGCCTCGGCGCGCCTGGTTTGGTCTTGCCGAAATGATTCAACTTTTCACAGGCGCGTCAGCAATGACGCGCCTTTTTGTCTTAACGCCAAGACGCAGAACTGCGAAGCCGCAAAGGAAACTGCGAACCACGCAAACCACGCGAACGCTCCTCCCTCTCCGCCTCGATTCCCTTCTCCGCATCGGATGGGGAGAAGGTGGCGCAGCCGGATGAGCGACCAGAACCAATTCCTCCTCTACACCGCGCCGGACGGGGCGGTGTAGGTGGGCCGGGAACGTTCGCGCTGGATCGTGCCGTCGCCGTTCTTTGTAGCGTCGGACATGGCGTTTGGGACAAGGCCAGAGTGGACTTTGCCTTCTGGCAGGAACGCAAAGCCTCGGGGATTTACTTCCTGTCCCTGCGCAAAGCAGGCCTGTGTCTGGAAGTGGAGACGGAGCGGGTCATTGATGTCACGCAGCCGATCAATCGAGGCGTCACGGCGGCTCGCGTGCTCACCGACCGGCGGGGCATCCGGGTGCGCGAGATCACGTTTTGCAATCCGTGCGACGGCACGGTGTATGTGTATCTGACCAACGGGCTGACGCTCGAACCGGGACTGCTGGCGTTGCTCTACAAAACACGATGGGAGATCGAAAAGGTGTTCGACGAGACGAAGACCAAGTTGGCGGAGAAGAAATCCTGGGCGACCACGACGACGGCCAAGGAGATGCAGGCGCACTTTGCGGCCATCATGCGCAACCTGCTGTTGCTCCTGCAGGACTGGCCTGAGCAACAGGGCGTGGAGAACATGGCGGAAAAACAGCGCCGGGAAAAACGACAGGCCGCGCAGCAAACGGAACTCAAGAAAACGGGGTGGATATTGCCGATGATCTACACCGTGCTCCAGCGCTTCACTCAGGCGACGTTCAAGCGCATCCGCTGGTTACGCACCCACTGGCATCGCCCGACCCCGCAGCCGCAAGCCCTGCTCCAACTCCGCTCCCGCTATGCCAAACTTTAACTGCTCATACAGGACCCCAATGTTTCGGGGCACTATTTCCGGGCCTGATCGCATTTACGTGAAAGCAGCCGCAACCCGGATAGAGACCTCTGCAAAACAACTGGAGCGCCGGCTTCCAGCCGGCGAGGACGCCTGATTTTCCAGAAACTCGCCGGCTGGAAGCCGGCGCTCCAGTTTCTAATCCGGACTTTTGCAGAAGTCTCGGATAAGGTTTGGGTTTGCATTGTCTTTCTGCCGATTTTCTGCAACTTTTCGCACCCCGGTTTGTTAAACCTGAACCAAAATGGCTTTTAGCTCGGTAAAAAATCTCGTCGCGACGGTCGCGGACGCCTCGCCGGCGCAGTTCGACGACTGGCGCAAGTCGTGGCGCGCCGCCGCCGACGCCGGTTCCGCCGAGCCGTTGCTGACGTATGTCGCCCGCGAACGCGGCGTGGCCGAGGACGTTTTTCTCCAGCGCCTCGCCACCGCCCTCGGCTGGCCGTATCTCGATCTCGCCAAGCTCACCATCGAGGACGACGTGCGGAACAAGATTTCCACCAAGATCGCGTTTCAATTTTCCGTGATGCCCGCCGCCGTCAACAACGGCGTGCTGCAGATCGCCGCGAGCGACCCGTTCGACGCGGCGATGATGAGCGCGGCGCGGTTCGACGCCAAGATGCCGGTGACGTTCGCGCTGGCGACCAAGACCGAAATCGAGAAGGCGCTGAAAAAATATTACGGCGTCGGCGCCGAGACGCTCGATGAAATGGGCGAGGGCGAGACGATGGACCTGGACCTCGCCAGCGACAAGGAGATCACCGAGGGCGACCAGGAGGCGAGTGTCATCAAGTTCGTGAACCAGATCATCTGGGAGGCGTTCAAGAACCGCGCGACGGACATCCATTTCGAGCCGCAGGAAGACGAGCTGCGCATCCGCAACCGCATTGACGGCATCCTGCATCTCATCCCGCTGCCCGCGCAGTTGAAGCGGTTTCAGGCGGCGCTCATCTCGCGCATCAAGGTGATGAGCGGCATGAACATTTCCGAGAAACGCCTGCCGCAGGACGGACGCATCAACGTCCGCATCAAGGGCGAGGAAATTGACATCCGCGTCTCCACCGTGCCGACGGTCTATGGCGAAAGCGTTTCGCTGCGCTTGCTGACGCGCGGGAAAATTTTCATGAGCCTGGACAAGCTCGGCTTTTCCAAGATGGAGGAAGACGCCATCCGCGACATCATCATCAAGCCGCACGGGATTTTTCTCGTCACCGGCCCGACGGGTTCCGGCAAATCCACGTCGCTCTACGCGTTCTTGAGCGCGATCAATTCCATCCACAAACGCATCATCACGATTGAAGAGCCGGTGGAATATGAATTGAAAGGCATCAACCAGATCGCCGTGCGCTCAGACATCGGGCTGACGTTCGCGATGGGCTTGCGCCATATTTTACGCCAGGACCCGAACGTGGTGATGGTCGGCGAAATCCGCGACACGGAGACGGCGGAAATCGCCATCCGTGCGTCGCTCACCGGCCATTTGGTTTTTTCCACGCTGCACACGAACGACGCGCCGAGCGCGTTCACGCGCTTGATTGACATGGGCATCGAGCCGTTTCTCGTGGCGTCGTCCGTCGAGGCGGTCATGGCGCAACGCCTCATCCGCACGATTTGTTCGCACTGCAAGACGGAGCAGAAAGTGGATCACGATTACCTGCGCCGGATCGGTTTTCCCGCAGCGGACATTGAGACGGCGAAAATCTGGCACGGCCTGGGCTGCGAGGAATGTCGCCAGCAAGGTTATCAGGGCCGCAAAGGAATTTACGAACTGCTCCTCGTCACGGAGGCACTGCGTCCGCTCATCATGAACCGCGCCCCGGCCACGACGATTGCGGCGCGGGCGATGGAGGCCGGCATGAGAACGCTCCGCACCGACGGCTGGAACAAGGTGAAGGCCGGCGAGACGACCATCGAGGAAGTCCTGCGCGTCACGCAGATCGAGGAACACATGGAGGCGCTCGTCGAGGGCGACGCGACGCAGTTCATCTCTCGCGCGGGAAACAATTTATGATTTACGATTTCGGATTTACCGTTGGCGAAATTATTCGCATCACGCATCACGCATCACGCGTCACTTTTTAACATGGCCCGCTGGAACACCTGCAACCTCCTGCACGTCGCCCCCGACGCGAAGCGCCTCTGGCAATTCGACGCCAAGGGCGGCGGCGTGGTGCTCGGCCGCGAGCAGCGCGTGCCGCACACCGAGCAGTTGCCCGCGAAATTCGTCGCCAAAAACTGGACGTCACTGTGGCAGCCGAAATTGAACGTCGCATGGCTGCCGCCGGAAAATGTTTTTCTGCGCGTCATCGAACTGCCCGCCAGCAATGCGGACGAAACGGTTTCGATGGTCGAACTGCAGTTGGAAAAACTGTCGCCGCTGCCGGTGGCCCAGATCGTCTGGACACTGCACGTCCTTGGCACGCGCACGGCGGAGGCCAGGGGCGAGGCCGCGCCGGAAACGTTGCAGACGGTCGTGGTGGTCATCGTGGCGCGCTCGGTCGTCGAAGACTTTCTCGGCAAGCTGGAGCGCGACGGCTATCGCGCCGACCGCCTCGAAGTGCCGATGCTGGACCAGCTCGCCATCGTCGCGCCGGCGGAGGACAGCACCTGGCTTTTCCCGCTGACGCTCGGCGGACAAAGCGCCGCGCTCATCGCGTGGTGGTTTGGCGGCGTGCTTCGGAACATCAGTTTCGTCACGATCCCGGCGGCGGGCGACCGCGCGGCGGAATTGAAAAGCCAGCTCACCCTGCTCGCGATGGCCGGCGAAGTCGAAGGCTGGCTGACCTCGCAGCCGCGCTGGCATCTCGTGGCCGATCCGGTCAACGCGGCCGAGTGGGAAAATCTTTTGCGCACCGCGCTGGGCGAGCCGGTGCAGACCAGCGCGCCGCCCGCCCCGGCGGAACTCGCCGCGCGCACGGCGAAACGCATGACCGCCGGATCCAAAATCAACCTGCTGCCGGCGGAATTCACCGCGCGCTATCACCAGCAGTTCGTGGACCGGCTGTGGTTGCGCGGGCTGGCGTATGCGGGCCTGGCGTATGCAGTTTTTCTGGCGGTTTATTTTTGCGCCGTCGGCTGGCTCGGCTACCGCACGCATGACGTGGAGAAAAAAGTGGCGTTCATCAGCAACGACTACACGAACGCCATGCAGCTCAAGGCGCGGTTCGGCGTGCTGTCGGAGCGGGCGCAGTTGAAATACGCCGCGTTGGACTGCTGGCAGCTCGTGGCGCAGCAGATTCCGCAGGGCATCGCGCTGCAACGCATCGGTTTTTCCGACGGCCAGAAGCTGGCGCTGGGCGGCACCACGACGCCGGAACTGGTCAACACGCTGTTTGATTTCAATGCGGCGATGCAAAAATCCACCGCCAACGGCCAGCCCGTGTTTGATCCGCAGAAAGGCGAGCGGGTCAATCCCCGTTTGAACAACAACGTCACCACCTGGAGCTTCAGCCTGGAGCTACTGCACACGGAGGCGGAGGCGCAATGAAAAAATATTTCGACCAGTTGCGTCCGCTGGAACGCCGCCTCGTCATCGGCGTCGGCGTGGTGCTGCTCATCGTGCTGAACGGGGTGTTTGTGTGGCCGCACTTTTCCGACTGGGCCAGCTACCGGGGACGTTTCGATGATGCGAACCGCAAGCTGAAACTTTACCAGGCCGCCGTGGCGCAGAAGCCGGAACTGGAGAAGCAGGTGAAAACTTACGAGAGCGAAGGCGAGTTCGTGGCGCTCGAGGACCAGGCCATCAATTTCATGCGCACCATCCAGCAGCAGGCCTCGGCGAGCGGCTTCGGCATCCAGAATTATTCGCGTTCGATGATGCGGACGAACCAGTTTTTCGTGGAACAGGTGCAGAACATCACCGTCTCCGCCACCGAGGAGCAGCTCGTGGACTTTCTTTACAAGATCGGTTCCGGCGCCTCGATGATCCGCGTGCGCGACCTGGAACTGCAGCCCGACCAGCTGCGCCAGCGGCTCAACGCCAACATCCGGCTCGTGGCCAGCTACCAGAAAAATCCCAAGGCGGCGGCCGCCCCCGCCGTAAAAATTCCCAACGCAAAGGCAAAATGAAAACCATCCTTATCGCATTGCTGCTGGCCGTGACCGCCAGCGAACTTCTCGCGCAGGTGCCGCCGCCGGTCGCGCCAACCACGCCAGCCACGCCAACCACGCCCATCAACACGCAGCGCCGCCCGCGTTACAACCCCCCGCCGGCGGTGCCCGGCGTGGCCGCGCCCGCCGCGCCCGCCGCCAGCGGCCAGCCGGAGGAGATGCTGCCGCAGGGACTGATTGATTTTGAAGGCGCGGATGTGAACCAGGTGCTGGTGATCTATGCCAAGCTGGTGAACCGCACCATTCTTCGCGCCGCGCTGCCGGACGCAAAAATTGTTTTGAAGACGCAGACGCCGCTGACCAAGGCCGAGGCCATCCAGGCGTTGCAGGCCGTGCTCGCGCTCAACAACATCTCCATCGTCAACGTCGGCGAAAAATTTGTGAAGGTGCTGACCTCCGACCAGGCCAATTCCGCCGGCGCCGAACTGGACCGCTCCGGCGCGACGAATTTGCCGAACCTCGGCTCCTACGTCACGCACATCACCCAGTTGAAATACGTCAAGCCCACCCTCATGGTCCC
>JAYVCM010000086.1:0-5323 GCA_043749955.1 Limisphaerales bacterium
CGCCACCAGCCAGACCAATGTGCTGGAACTCGACAACGTCTCCACCAACGACGCGGGCAGCTACCAAGTCATCGTCACCAACGCCGTCGGCTCCGTCACCAGTTCTGTGGCTCGGCTGATACTTTTGGTTAATGGATCGCTCTCGGCTCCTCTGATATATTTGTTGAGTCATGATCCTACCGGCGGTGACGGAATCATGATTGCACTGGAGTCTGGAAGAAATTATCGCGTTCAATCTTCAACCGACTTGTTTAACTGGACGGACGTGACGAATTTCTTGAGCCACTCAACACTGGTCATCTTCACCAATTCAGATTTCACAAATTTGCCATCACAATTCTACCGCGTCGTGACGCCTTAAGTTTGTGCCGCCTGCCGTTGCATCGCTACGGCGACTTGTGTAGCGTTTTTGTATGCTGAATTACATCTGGCTGGGGCTGGTTGTGTGCGCCGTGCTCATCGGCGGCTGGAACGGCCAGCTCAAGGAAGTCGCGGACGCGGCGCTCGACATGGCCAACACCGCCGTTGTCAAAATTGCCTTCGCGCTCATCGGCATCATGGCGTTGTGGCTCGGCATCATGCGACTGGCGGAACGCGCGGGGCTGGTTGCGCTGCTGGCGCGGTCGTTGCGTCCGCTCATGCGACGCATTTTCCCCGAAGTTCCGCCGGAACATCCGGCGATGGGTTCGATGCTGATGAACATCGCTGCGAACATGCTCGGCCTCGGCAACGCCGCCACGCCGCTCGGCCTGCGCGCGATGAAGGATTTGGAATCACTCAATCCGCGTCCCGGCACGGCCACGAACGCGATGTGCACGTTCCTCGCGATCAACACCAGCGGCATCCAGCTCATTCCCGTCACCGCCATCGCGATTCTTGCCGCGAACAAATCCACAAATCCCACGGCCATCGTCGGCACGAGCATCATCTGCACGGCGTGTGCGGCGGTCAGCGGCGTGCTGATGGCAAAATTTTTGAGCAGGCTGCCGGGGTTCCGTGTGGCGGCAGGCATCCTGCCTGCCGTAGAGCCGGGCTTCCAGCCCGGCGGAAAAAACGTTGCGAGCGCGAAGGTCTCTGAACACTCGGAAGTCACATCCAGTCCGGATGTCAGTCCGGGCGGCAAGATGCCGCCCTCTACGGCAGGCGGGACGCCCGCCGCCACATCGCAGCCGATGAAATGGTGGGGCGGTGCAATCATCGCGACGTTCCTGTTGTGCTTCGTATTTTTCTTTTTGCGGATGATTTTTCCGGAAACATTCGGCCTCGCGCTTTCGGAGGAGGACGCGAAGAAAAATTTGTTCATCCGCATCGTCGGCGCGGTGTCGCTGCTCTCGATTCCGTTTCTGCTCTCGGCCATCCCGCTGTTCGCCACGCTGCGGCGCGTGAAAGTTTATGAAGAATTCGTGGACGGCGCGAAGGAAGGTTTCGACGTGGCCATCCGCATCATCCCGTATCTCGTGGCGATGCTCGTCGCCGTGGGAATGTTCCGCGCGGCGGGCGGCATTGACATGTTGAGCCATGTGCTTTCGCCCGTGATGAACCTCATCGGCTTCCCGACGGATTTGCTGCCGATGGTTTTGGTGCGTCCGTTGAGCGGCAGCGGCTCGCTCGGATTCTTCACGGAACTGGTGAAACAATTTGGCCCGGACAGCCTCATCGCGCGGACGGCGGGAACGATCTACGGCAGCACGGAGACGACGTTTTATGTGCTGGCGGTTTATTTCGGCTCGGTCGCCATCAAGCGGACGCGGCACGCGCTGCTGGCGGGCTTGACGGCGGATTTTGTGAGCGTGGTCGTGGCGGTGATCGTGTGCAAAATGGTTTTCGGGTGAAGGCATTGAACCGCGAATGGACGCGAATGGACGCGAATTAAAAACACCGATGCCCCCGCGCCGTTTTTTATTAGCGTGGATTAGCGTCAATTAGCGGTTAAAAAATTCGGGCCGATTTTGCAAAACCGTGACAACTGAAACTGGCCGCCACCGCAGGCTGACGGAAATGAAATTTATTTTATTGCGTTTCGGCGCGCGGGAAAAAGCGGTGGAGGGCCACCGCAGTCCAGGACGCTGGCGCGCACACGTTGACCGCCGGGTTTCGCGAAGCGTCTTGGAGTGCTCCAGCCCTCTGGAGCTTTTCTCCCGGCGAACCTTGCGTGTGAACCGTGGTTTGCTTTTGTCCAACCAAACCGTGTCCTTGCGATTTGTATAAACCATGACTGACGCGAAATACATCTGGCTGCTGATTGTGCTCGTCATGGCGCTGGTCTTCGTGCTGGCGTTGCTCGTTGGTCGGCGGCGGCGGGCGTCGGCTCCCGTTGACTGGACTGCGCGCTATCAGCGCGCGCGCGGCTTGCTCATTCCTTACGGGATTATGTTTGTGCTGATGACCGTCACCGCATTTGCGGAGCATGACAAATCTTGGTTCAAAAAATTATTTTCGCCGGTGGTCTTGGGCTTGGGCTGGGGAATCTGTTATTACCAATGTGTCCGGATCCGGCGAAAAATGCGCGCGGAACCTGGCTACGAGGAGCCGCCACAAATAAAACATCCGCTGCCGGCATTTTTCTGGCAGGCGATTTTAATTTTGCTGCCGGTGACGCTGATGGCGGGCTTCGGCTTCTGGGCAATTCTCCGCGAACGCAGCGCTGTGGAGCACGAGGCGCAGCAGCGGGCGCGGGAAATTCTCCAAGTGATCCCCGGTGATTTTGGCCGGATTGTTGCCAACCAACTCACTGATATCGAATATTGGAAAAGCGGATGGATGAACCAAGTTGAATTTGGCGTCGCGAGCTGGCCGGATAAAAAAGTCCGCCGGCAAATTCTGGAAGACACCAATCAGGCTCACATTGTGGCCGGAAATCTTTCCGCGCTACGGGGCGTGTTTCCTGATTGGTCAAACGGCGTGCCACCGGTTGCGTCATTTATTTTGGAGACGAACGGTCAGGCGGCGTGGCAACAGCCGTTTCTGCCGCAACCGCCAAGCTGGAGGCTGGAAATGAATGAAGAACAGCGGGCGGCATGGGAAACCCTCACCACCGCCGACCGGGCGGATGAATCTGCCGCCAGTATTTCCATTTTGTTGGACACGTTCCTGCACACGCGTCCGCCGCCGGAAGCCTGCGCCAATGCCGTGTTCATTTCCACGCGGGCAAAGCTGCGTGACACCCCGGCCACCAATGCGGTCGTGAAATTGCTGCAATCAGGGCGCGCAGGCGAATCTGAAACTGGCGTGAAACTGTCTTCGCTGGCGCTGGCCGCAGCGCTGGAACGCAGCCGGGAATGTGGCCCGGCCGAAATGCTTTGGGACGCGCTGAACCGGGAGGCGCGTGACGGTGGCCTGCTGACCGCGCGGTTGTTGGACGAGGCGGGTAAATTGGTGGAACACGATGCGACGCTGACCGAAAGCGTGGCCGCGATGCGCCTCGTGCTGGCAGAGCGGGAGTTGCGAGGAGAACTGGCTGAAAGCATCCGGCAACGAGTCCAGCTCACGTCAACGCTGACCACCAACCTGTGGCTGGATGCCATCGGCCAGCACTGGCTTTGTCTTGTGCGGCCGAATGAAATCCGAAGCATGACCAGTGTTTCCAACCGGACCGTCACAACCAAGAGTTATTGTCCCGAAGTCCATTGCACGCCGAAGTCTGCCGTGACGAGAGCGTTTGCCGATGCGCTGACTGCCGCCAAGGTTTCGCTGCCAAAATATTTCAGTCTCACGTTGCGGCTGGAGGGTGAGTCAGTTCCGTTGCCTCCGCCGTGGGGTGGCGTAAGCGGCGGCAAAAATACCGGCGACGTTTTGGCGGAGCAAAATTTTCAGATGTATCAGCCCGCCGTCCTGCAAGAGCGCAACCCCGACGGCAGCCCGGGGTCGGATATCCACTTCGACGCCATGCCCGGCCATCCGCAATTTTCCCTGCAAATCCGGTTGACCAACCGCAGCCTGCTTTACGCCAAGCAGCGTCAGTTGCAATTTGTTTTCGGCGCGCTTATCGCGGCCTCGGCAGTGGCGGCGCTGATTGGTTTCATTGCGGCCTACCGCGCTTTCCGTCGCGAGCAGCAGCTTGGCGAAATGAAATCCAACTTCGTCTCCAGCGTCTCGCACGAACTGCGCGCGCCCATCGCGTCGGTGCGGCTGATGGCGGAAAATCTGGAGCGCGGGAAAATTTCCGGGGCGGAAAAGCAGGACGAGTATTTCCGCTTCATCGTGCAGGAATGTCGGCGGCTGTCGTCGCTCATCGAGAACGTGCTGGATTTCTCGCGCATCGAGCAGGGCCGCAAGCAGTATGAATTTGAGCCGACGGATCTCGTCGCGCTGACGCAGACGACGGTGAAACTTATGGAGCCGTATGCGGCGGAGCGCGGGGTGAGATTGGAATTAAAACATCCAACATCCAACATCCAACATCCAACATCCACTGCCGCGCCGAAGTCGGACGAAGGCGGGAACATCGAATTGAATGTGGACGGGCGGGCGATTCAACAGGCGCTCGTGAACTTGATTGACAATGCGATCAAACATTCGGCGAAAGGCGAGACCGTGACGGTGGGATTGGAAATTAAAAATGGCGGCGGAGCGCCGGCTTCCAGCACGGCTCGAACGGTTGGCGGTGACAGACGAGCCGTGCCGGAGGCCGGCGCTCCAATCGTCAGCATGTCGGTCGCGGACCATGGGCCGGGAATTCCTGCCGCTGAACAGGAGAAGATTTTTGAGCGGTTTTACCGGCTCGGTTCCGAGTTGCGCCGCGAGACGCCGGGCGTGGGCATCGGCTTGAGCGTGGTGAAACACATTGTGGAAGCGCACGGCGGACGCGTGGTGGTGCAAAGCGAACCCGGCAAAGGCAGCCGGTTCACGATTGAACTGCCGGTGAAAAATGAAAATTGAACATCCAACACTCAACATCCAACATCGAACATCCAATGTTCGCGGTCATTGGGCTTTCACTGGATGTTGGTTGTTGGATGTTGGATGTTTCCCACTTTTTGAAAATGCAACGCATCTTGATCATCGAAGACGAGGCGCCGATGCGGACGGCGCTGGCGGATTTGCTGGCGGCGGAAGGCTACCGCGCGCTCACCGCCGCCGACGGCGAGAGCGGCCTCGAGCGCGCGCTCGCCGAAAAGCCCGACCTCATCCTGCTTGACGTGATGATGCCCAAGCTCGACGGCTTTGCGGTGTGCGCGGAGTTGCGGCGCGTGTCCAACGCCGTGCCGGTGTTGCTGCTCACGGCCAAGGGGCAGATCGAGGACCGCGTGAACGGACTCGACGCGGGCGCGGATGATTATCTCGTGAAACCGTTCAGCACCGAGGAACTGCTTGCCCGCGTGCG
>JAYVCM010000087.1:0-6280 GCA_043749955.1 Limisphaerales bacterium
TGATGGCCAGCAGAATGACGAAAATGAGAGTGATGGATCCGCCTTCGGATGCCCGGTCAAAAACTTTGCGTGGTGTTTTCATGGCTTCGTTTGCACCGCCGCGAAGGTGAACAACAGCGGCAGCCGGGTTTCCTTGCGGCGCGACGTCAGTTCCAATTCCCAGCGCCACGCGCTGACGGTGCCGCGCGCGTCCGCCTGCATCTGCGACGTTTTGACTTTCGGCAGCAATAATTGGGACTGGTTCAAGGCCGGGATTTCGCGGCGCACTTCGCCGGCCTCGAAGTGATAGACAATCTCCGTTTCCTTTTGGGGCAGCCGCACCATTTCGCCGGCGTCCCTCGTCTCGATGGAAATTGTTCCGGTCGCGGCGCGCACGTCCGCGCGCCAGCGTTCGCCCGCGCGCAGGGCGGAAGCAATGTCGTCCGTCGCGTAAATCACCGCGCGCGTGTGATCCCAGCAGAAGTAGAACGCCGCCGTGCCGCCGCCCAGCAAAATGGCGAACACCGCAATGTAAACCATGCACTCGATCAGCGTGACGCCGGCGTGGCGGCGCGTTTTGGAGATGGGCAGTTTCATTTGAGCGTGGTTTCGCGGGCGATGGCGCTGATGGCGCGCCGCTCGTCCGGCGTCCATTCGAGCCGCAGATGGTTGCCGGTTTTGATCAGTTGAAAATGTCCCGGCGGCAACGTCGCGGCGGCGCGTGAGCGGACGGTGTAAATTTGCGAACCATCGGGGAAACTTTTACCGTCGCCCGCCGCGAGGATTTCCATTTCGCCGTCCACAAGTTCGTTGATGACGCTGCGGCAGTATTCCATTTTGAGAACCTGTCGTTCGCGCGCGAACGCGTAGCCCAGCGGCAGCAGCGCGATGGTCAGAATGGCGAGGCCAATGGCCAGGTCAATTTGCAGAAAGGCGCGCTGGCTGCAGGCAGCGACGTGAGGAGTCGCTGTCTGATGGCCGGTTTTAATTTGAGCCTCGTCACCTCGGCCCCTGCAAGATTTTGAAATTTTCATGACGCGTCCAGCACTCCTTTCAAGACGGCGATGAGGATGCCGAACATCGCCGTGGCGATGAGCGCAACGACGCAGCCGTTCAAGATCACCAGCCCGCTCGTCATCGCGTGCGTCGCGATCTCCTCCTGTTGAAATGCCTTCGCATCGAGCGCCTCGTGCCAGCCGCGCAGCGCTTCCAGAAATCCGCCGCGCGCATGGACGGCGTTGGCGAGCCGCCAGTGAAATTCGCCGGTGTCGTCGAATGTGCGGACGGCGTCAGCCAGCTTCGCGCCGCCGGTGAGCGCGGTGATGACGCGGCGGGTGCGGCGGCGGCAGATTTCATTGGCGGTGGATTCGCCCGCAAGCCGCACGGCCTCGGCCTCCGGCACGCCGCCGTCGAGCAGCACGGCAAGCATGGCGGAAAAGGCGCGGAGCAATTTCTTCCGCTGCCACGGCACGCGCCACGCCAGCCAGTCCAGAACCGGAAAGCGGCGGAATTGCGCCCAACGAACCAGGCCCGGGCCGCCGACGTAGTAAATCGCCACGGACAACAAAACTACGAACAGCACAATTTCAAACAGCACCAATTGCTGCGCGATGTCGAAAACAAATTGGGCGAGCGGCCAGACTTTGACGCCCATGCCCGCACTCACGTCCTTGAACTTGGGGACGACAAACATCATCAGCAGGGTGATGAGCCAGACGGCGACGGGCGCGAACACCAGGAGCATCGCCACCATGTAGTGCAGCGTCGAGCGCACGGTGTCCGGCGCGACGCGCAGCACTTCGCGGCAGGCGGGCAGGACTTTTTTCACATCGCCGAGGTTGACCCCGGCGCGGAGCATGGCGTTGACCTGCGGCGGCAGGAATGTCGGGACTTTTCCCAAGGCCTCGCTGAAACTCGCGCCGTCCTCGAGGTGCGCGGCGAGCATGAAAAACCGCACGCCCATCACGCGGTCGCGGCTTTCGGCGGCGGAAAGGATGGACTGCTCGATGGACTGCCCGCGCTCGATGGCCGTCTCCAGCAGGTCGAGAAAGAACCGCGCCCGGTCGCGCCGCTGCATCGGCAGCGAGAGAAAAAAGTGCAGCAGCACCGAGAGCGCGCCGGAGGGCAGCATGATGAAAAAGCTCCACAGCAGCGCGGCGCAAAAGGCTGTTAAAAAATGTTCCATTGAAAATTATCCTGGTGAAAAATTCTAGTCGCTCAAGTTGGTGATCATTGAAATCATCGGTAAAAACATGGCGATGACCAGCATCGCCTGCGAGAGGACCACCGCGCCGAGGAACAGCGAGGCCAGCGGCAGCACCGTGTAAAGCGCCACCTCGGTCCGGTAAATCGCCCGCGCATGGTAGATTTCCGCCGCGCGCTTGAAGCCTTCCGCCAGGTTTTCACCGGAACCCGAGACGAGCCAGGTGAACATCGGCGGGATCATCCGGTTCCCGGCGGCAACCTCGGAAAATTTGCCGACGCCGCTGGCGAGCTTTTGTCTCCATTGCTGCAAATCAGCAATCGCGCGCGGGCTGGTTTCAAGCTGTTCCGCCAGGCCGATGGCGTCCGGCAGGCTCACGCCGTTTTTCATCAGCAGATGAATCGAAGCGGCGATGCGCGACACGGTGGCCTCCTTGAACGCCGGCAGCCGCCACAGGATTTTTTCGCGGATGGCCGGCAGGAAAATCACGGCCAGCAACGCGAGCAGGATCAGGCAGATTGCCGCCGGAAACGCCCAGATGGATTCCAGCGTGGCGAACACAAAAAGCGTGAACCCCGGCATCCTTATCCCCATGCCGGAAAAAATTCCCTTGAACGCCGGGCCGATGACCCACGCCCACGCGCCCGACAACACGAGCGAAATCATCAGCGCCACCAGCAGCACGATGAGGGGATACGTCATCATGCTTTTGAGCCGCGTCCAGACCAGGTTCTGGCGCTGGAAATAATCCGCAAGCATCGTCAGCGCGCCGGGCAGGTCGTTGCCTTTGACGCCGACGACGATCATCCGCTTGTAAAGCTCCGGCAACCGGCGCGGCGCGAGCGCGTCGGCCATCGGCGTGCCTTTGGCGAGGTCGGCTTCGAGCGCCTGCAGTTCGTCGCGCAGCGAGCCGGCACGCATCTCCGCGCAGAGCCGCTTCAGCGCGCCTTCGAGCGGGATGCCGTCGCGCAGCATCGCGGCGAGCTGCTGGTTGAAGAAGGCAAATTCGTCGTGTTTCATGGCTTGGAAATGGTCGTGGGTTTGAAAACGCAGTCGTGTTGGCGGCCCACGAAAGCGGCGCTAAAGCGACCGCAGTCCAGACGCTTCGCGAATTTACAAAGCCGCCCGGCAATCGCGGAGCGTCTGGACTGCGGCCGCTTTAGCGCCGCTCTTGTCCGCAGCGAGGAGGCCACAGGGAACTGTTCGGGTTTAAAATTTATTTTCACAGGCCAAAAACCCGTTTGAATTCCGCCTCGTTCGTCACGCCCTGGTTCACCAGCGAACGCGCCGAGGCTTCGAGCGTTTGCACCGGCACGATCGCCGACAGTTCGCGCCGCCGGATTTGTTCGCGCACGGTTTCAGTAGTGGCACGGGCGTCTCGCCCGTGTGTTTCGTCCGCAGCCAGCCCGGTTTCTGAAACACACGGGCGAGACGCCCGTGCCACTATTTTTTCATCCACGCGCAGACATTCCACGATCGCCACGCGGCCTTGATAGCCGGTGTGCAGACAGGTTTCGCAACCAGCCCCGTCGCACGCGGCACAAACTTTGCGGATGAGGCGCTGGTTCAAAACCAGTTCCACGGCGCTCGCCACGGCGGAATGGTCGGGACACATCGTGAGCAGCCGTTCAAACACGCCGCGACACGAGCCGGCGTGCAGCGTGGAAATCACCAGATGTCCGGTGAGGCCGGCGCGCACGGCGAGCTGCGCGGTGGCTTCATCGCGGATCTCGCCGAGGATGAGCACCTGCGGGTCCTGGCGCAGTAGATGCCGCGCGGCGCGGGCGAAATCGAGGCCGATGGCTTCGTTGATCTCCGTCTGCATCGTGCCGGGCACAACCTGCTCGACCGGATCTTCGACGGTGATGATGTGGCGTCCGCCGAGTTTGGCGAGGTGACGCAAACACGCGTAAATAGTGGTCGTCTTGCCGCTGCCCGCCGGGCCGGTGAGCAGGAGCAGGCCGCTCGTTTGCCGCAGAAATTTTTCCAATTCGGCGCGCGGGCTTTCGGGAAATTCAATTTCATCCAGGGTTTTGACGGCAGTTGAATTGAACAGCCGCAGAACAATTTTCTCACCGGTCACCGTCGGATAGGTGGCGACGCGGATGTCGTTCTTGCATTTCAGTTCATCGCGGGAAATGCGCCCGTCCTGCGGCAGCGATTCCTGATACGTCTTGAGCCGCGCGAGAAATTTGATGCGGCCAAAAACGCGCTCGGCAATTTCAGCGGGCAGTTCGCGGCCGGGCGTGATGATGCCGTCGAGCCGGAAGCCGACCTCGGCGGACTTGCCGCGCATCTGCAAATGGATGTCGCTCGCCCCCGCGCGCTCGGCGAGGCGGACGAGATTTTCCAGAACTGCCGGCGCGGAAGCCGCGGAAACTTTTTCACCGGCGGCCTGGATTTTTTCGGTCGGCATAAAATCAATTCAACGGGGTGTGACGGAAAAATTGCAGTTGCTGGTTTTTCCAAAATCATCCGGCAGGGAGTTTCTCCACCGGCAGTTCAAAGCGGCGCTAAAGCGACCGCAGTCCAGACGCTTCGCGCTCGCGGGAGTCGTCCAGCCGTCGCGGAGCGTCTGGACTGCGGCGGTTGACCGCCGCTTTCGCACGTCGGGACGTGTCAATCTGGTCAGGCCGCATGGCGGATTTGTGATGTGCTTGAACAAAATCATAAATCAATTTGCATCCGCCAGCAGATAACCCATGCCGTGGGTGTTCAGCATGAGCGTGTGCAGGCCGGCGTCCAACTGCGCGAGCTGCGCGCGGAAATGCTGCTCATGTTTCGTGATGGCGGCGCTCGCGGTCTGGAGCGGCTGAAACTGGATGCCAGCGACGACGAGCGCGACCGCCAGCGCCAGGCCGCCCGCCCACGCGAGGCGCGGCCGCCAGAGATTTTCCGCGGCCGGTCTCATGGCAGCGCGGCGTAAATTCAGGCGCACCTGCTCCGGAAAAGTTTCCCAGTAATCTTCCAGCCGCTCCGGCAGCGGAACGCATTTCAATCTGGCCTCGAGGTCAAAATCGTTCATCGCGCGCCTCCTGCGGCCGTGAGCCAGCGTTTCAATTTTCGCCGCGCGGCGAACACGCGCCACGACACGGTGGTTTCCGAGCAGCCCAAAACCTGTGCGGCCTCGGCGTGGTTCAGTCCGTCGTAAATCGTCAGCACGATGGCGGCGCGCTGCTTGGCCGGAAGCTTCAGCAAGGCGGCCTGCACCTGCTGGCTCGATTGATTTTCAGCGGAAGAATTTTCCCGGTTTGATTGCTGCGCGAAAATTTCCCCGGCGCAGTCCGCGTGCAGATGGAAACGGCGCGCCTCGCTCTGCCGCCAGTTCAGGCAGGTGTTTATGGCGATGCGGTAAAGCCAGGTGGAAAATTTCGCCGTGCCGCGAAACGTGCCGATCTGCGCGTAGGCGCGGATGAACGCCTCCTGCGCGAGATCTTCCGCGTCGGCCAGCGATCCCGTCATCCGAAATGTCAGCGAGTGAATCATGCGTTGATGATTGCGAATCAGCGTTTCAAAAGCCGATGGGTCGCCCTTTTGACTTTGCAACACGAGTTCTGCGTCGGCGTCGGCCATGCGGCTTTCTTTTACCCAGTCTGACAAACGCGGACGCGGAATCCTTTGAATTATTTTTCCGCCGGGAAGGGAAACGTCCGCGCCGACACCGCCGCCGTCGAGATCGGGCAGCGCAAAAGTCGTCATGGGGAAAAGTTTTTAACCACGGATGGACACGGATAAACACGGATGGGGCGAAACGCAGAGGCGCAGAGAACGCAAAGGAACGCCGGGCAAAAATTCTCTGCGGCTCTTTGCGTCCTCTGCGCCTCTGCGTTTGGTTTTGTTATCCGTGTGCATCCGTGTTTATCCGTGGTTTATAAAAAATAATCGGGTTCGTTTCCCGCTTTCCATTTGATGTTGCAGCCGATGCTGGGAACTTGAAATTGCGTGGTCGGTTTTCCGGCAATGACCGCGTCGAGGGCGGCGCGCAAATCTTTTCCGGTCACGGGAATTCCGTTGCCCGGACGGCTGGCGTCAAACTGGCCGCGATAAACCAGGCGGCGCCCACGGTCGAAAAGGAAAATGTCCGGCGTGCAGGCGGCG
>JAYVCM010000088.1:0-8947 GCA_043749955.1 Limisphaerales bacterium
CGCGATGAAAAAATCCGCGCGCTCATTCTGCGCCTGCACAACTACTCGCAAACGCGACCCGCCGCCGCTGGCTGGCTCGCGGGACAAATCCACAAATTCTCCGCCATCGAACCAGCCGACTGGCAATGCTGGCTGCTCGCTGCAATTGAAGACTGGCGCGACGAATGGCTGGCCAGTCTCGGAACGCCGGCCTCCGGCACGGCGCGTTCCTCGCGGGATGAACTTCGTGCCGTGCCAGAGGCCGGCGCTCCACCCAGCAACGAGAAAGCCGCTGAATTGGCGGGCATTTTATCGCGTCCCGGAAAAAAGTTTTCCCGTGAGGAAGCCGCCGAAGTTCTGGAGCAAATCATTTCCGCCGACGGCGACTGGCCGGCGAAACGCAAAACCATCCTCCGCAAGCCGCTGGAAAGTTTGTTCGACGAGGCGGAGTTTCTGGCCGCGCTCGCGGCGGTGAAAAACGGCACCGACCCGCTCGCGGAAGACTGGACGTGGGTGCGCGGCCACATGGAAACCTTGCTGCGGCTGGCGCAGGAGTTTGCCGAAGCTTTTGCCCAACGCAAACGCAACGACGGCGTGATGGACTTTCACGACCTCGAACAGTTCGCGCTGAAACTGCTCTGGGATTTTCCCGGCGACAAGCCAACCGCCGTCGCCGAAGTCTGGCGCAAGAAACTCCGCTTCGTTTTCGTGGACGAGTATCAGGACATCAACGCCGCGCAGGACAAAATCATCGCCGCGCTCTCACGCGACGGGACAACCGGGAGCGCTGGCATCCTTGCCGGCGAGAATCTATCTAACGAGACTGAACTCGCCGGCAGGATGCCAGCGTTCCCGGAAACAGCCGCGTCCAACGGCAACCGCTTTCTCGTCGGTGATGTGAAGCAGAGCATCTACCGTTTCCGCCTCGCCGATCCGAAAATCTTCCGCGACTACTCGAAGAACTGGCGCGCCCCAATCGGCCAGGTGATTCCGCTCGCCGAAAATTTCCGCAGCCGCGAAGGGCTTTTGAATTTCGTGAACTCCGTTTGCGGCCTCGTGCTGCGCGAGGAAATCGGCGGCGTGGCTTACGATGATGACGCGCAGTTGAAATTTGGCGCGCCGGAAAAACGCGCGGCGCTCGGCAGCGCGCAAAACCCGCAGCCGCGCGTGGAACTGCTGTTGCGCACGAAGAAAAAAGCCGGCGAAATTTCCGACGACGAAAACGGCGACCTGGCCGACCTGGAAGAATCGGCAAAGGAAGCGCGATTGATCGCGGCGCACCTGAAGAAAACCGTCGAGGCGCAGCACGAAATCTGGGACGAAAAAATAAATTCGTTCCGCCCCGCAACATTCAGCGACGTGGCGGTGCTGCTGCGTTCGCCGCGCGGCAAGTCGGAAGTTTATGCCAAGGAATTTGAGCGTGCCGGTGTGCCGCTGGCCGTGGCGCGCGGCGGCTTTTTTGAGAGCGCGGAAATCCTCGACCTCTTGAGCCTGCTGCAACTGCTGGACAATCCGTTGCAGGATGTGCCGTGCATCGCGGTGCTGCGTTCGCCGCTGGTCGGCCTGTCGCTGGACGAGCTGGCGGAAATCCGGCTCGCGGCGAAGGAGAAACATTTTTGGACGGCGCTCGTCCGAAGTGCGGAGTGCGGAGTGCGGAGTGCGGAAAAAATTTCCAAATTTCTCGAACGGTTTTCGCGCTGGCGGAAACTGGCGAAACTGAACTCGCTCTCGGAATGTCTGGAGGCGGTGCTGGCGGAAACGCTGTATGCGGACTGGCTGCGGGCGCAGCCGCGCGGCGCGCAGCGGGCCGCGAACATCGAACGCTTTCTGAACCTCGCGCAGTCGTTCGACCAGTTCCAGCGGCAGGGGCTTTTTCGATTTTTGAAATTTATCGAGGCGCAAAACGAGGCGGGCAGCGAGCCGGAGGTTCCCGGCGTGGCGACGGAAAATGCCGTGCGCCTCATGAGCATTCATCAGAGCAAGGGCCTGGAATTTCCCGTGGTCGTCCTGCCCGACCTGGCAAAAATTTTCAACGAGCAGGATCTGCGCGGCGAAATTATTTTTGACGAGGAGTTCGGGCTTTGTCCGAAAGTGAAGCCGCCATCGAGCGGGCGGCGTTATCCCAGCCTGCCGCACTGGCTCGCGCAGCGGCGGCAGAAGCGCGAGCTGCGCGGCGAGGAACTGCGGCTGCTTTACGTCGCGCTCACGCGGGCGCGCGACACGCTGGTGTTGTCGGCGACCATCACGGAGAAAAATTGGGACGAGAAATGGACGCAGCCGCAGCCGGTGACGCCGCAAAAGATCGTGGCGGCAAAAAGCTTTGCGGACTGGCTGGGGATTTGGTTCGCGCAACATGTCAGCAGCGCGGATTCCAACAATGGCGAAACCCCGTTGCTGCGCTGGCGGCTGGTGGAAGACGCGGAATTGACGGGCGAGGAAAAAGCGGAAAGCGGGAAAGCGGAAGGCGAAAACAAATTAGAGGCTCCTCACGTCGTCTCCTACAATGAAACAAAGGTCACTGCGCTCGACGAGGCGACGGCGGAAAGTTTGCGCGCGGTTTTGAGCTGGGAGTATCCGAATCAAACGGCCACGAAACGGAAGGCGAAAGCATCAGTAACGGAACTGCGGCGCGCGGCGGAAGAACTGGACGAGGAAGCGGAACCGGTTTTCACGCGGCCACGCTTCGCGGCAAAAAATCGCCAATTACCAATCGCCAATCGCCAATTGTCGGCGGCGGAGACGGGCACGGCGCATCACAAATTTCTCCAGCATTTTGCGCTGGAGAAAACTGGCGGCCTCGCGGCGGAGGCGGAGCGGCTGGCGCGGGAGAATTATTTGTCGGCGGACGAGCGCGCGGTTCTGGATCTGGATGCGCTGGCGGCGTTTTGGAATTCACCGCTCGGCAAAAAAATCATTTCCCATACGATGGAGGTGCGGCGCGAGCTGCCGTTCACCGCGCGTTTTGGTTCGACCGAAATTGCAGAGCTCACCGGCGGCACCGTGGAGAGCGGATTGGAAAACGAGTTCGTCATCGTGCAGGGCGTGGCGGATCTGGTGGTGCTCTTGCCGGACGAAATCTGGCTGGTGGATTTCAAGACGGATGAGGCCGGCGCGGATGAACTGGCAGAGAAAGTTAAATCCTACACGCCGCAGTTGCAGCTTTACGCGGCGGCGCTGGAAAAGATTTTTTCGCGCAAGGTCACGCTGCGGGCGCTGCACTTTCTCGCGGCGCACCGGACGGAGAAGGTTTAGCCAGAATTTGAATTGGAGCAAACGGAGCGGGCGGGTAGTGGCACGCGCGTCCCGCCCGTGCGTTTCTGGCTGGTGACTAACCTTGGCTTTTTCTGAAACACACGGGCGGGACGCGCGTGCCACTACTATTGCTCTGGTTCCAAAAAATCATCTCAGCCCGAACTCCGAAGCCGCCGCTGACGTAGGGCAGGCTTACAGCCTGCCGGTTCACGGGGCTTACCAGCCCCGTGTTCCCTTGGAAACGGCCCACACTTTTCCCTGCGGAAAACCGGCGGCTGGGAAGCCGCCGGCATCCCGCTCCGAGCGGGACTATAAGCCTGCCCTGCGCCTTTGGCCGTGCGCACATGGTTCGATTTCGGATTTCGGGATCAGTCCGCTTCGAGCGAGAGCTGGGCGGGCGCGGCGGCCTCTGATTTTTCCGGCGCGGTTGCCACCGCTTCCGTTGCCGGTTCAGCGGCGGGCGCGTTCGCCGTGTGCAGACGCACGAGGGCGGGGCGGATGAGCCGGCTTTGAAACGTCAGGCCGGGCGCGAGTGTTTCGGCGACGACGGCATCGGCGGGCGGATTTTCCACGCCGTGGGCGCGGTGTTTCTGCGCGTCAAATTTTTCTTCCGGCGCGGCGTTGAACGGCGTGACCCCGACGCGACGGGCGGCATCGCGGCAGGCGTTCTGGAAACTGCCGATCTGTTCGGCGAGTTCGGGCTGGCCGGAGCGCGTCGCGGCGGTGTGGAGTGCAAAGATGTGGTCAAGGATGCGCGCAACGACCTGCAGCCATTCGCCCTCGGTGCGGCGAAGTTTTTCCACTTCGAGCCGGAGCGCGCCCTTCTCGGTGTCGTTGAGCTTGACCTGAAATTCATTGAACTCGCGGATCTCCGTGGTCATGCGTTCGGCGATTTCCGCGGCGGCGGTGACGGTTTTTTCCGTATGGCCCTTGGTGGTTTCCTGGACGCGCGCCCATTGGTCAGTGGCGGTGGAAACTTGCGCGGCGACGCGTTTCAAATCCTGGATCTTTTCGGAAACTTCACCGACGGCGTGGACTTCAATCAACTTGCCCGTGGCGCGATAATCCAGGATGAACGGCAGGCAGCCGAGCAATGCTCCGAGGGCGACGCTCGCGGTGGCAATGATGATCTCCGTCTGCGTAATCGCATGGGCAGGGCGGCAGGCCAGGATGGCGGCGATGATGATTAAAACCGCGTTCGCCAGCAGAAACGGCCACTTGGGAATTTTCCATTCGGAGACTTCGTTCATGCGGTCAGTGTCCGAAAAATATTGGCGTAGCGCAAGCCGGCGGCTTGTTTGGCGGTGGCATGATTTGGAACGCCGAGCACCGTCTCGGCTCGAACGCACCTTGACTGCCTGCTTGCCGAGACGGTGCTCGGCGTTCCGTTCCGGGCGGGATCAGCCGCAGCAACACCCAGACATGGTGCGCAAAATTCTTTTCAACGCGCTCGTGATTGCGAAGCCGCTGCGGCTGGTCGAGGACGACACAGCCGCGCTCCGTTTGAGCCGGGCGCGCTCCGCTTTCTCCTCGACTAACGGCGCGGAAAGAAAATCATGGGCGCGTGCGCACCTGCGTCATCTTCAATCCCGTCGCGCGCGGCGACAAGGCGCGGCATTTTCGCGAATGGCTGGACGGCATCGCGGCGGAATGTGCGCTCAAGCCCACCACCGGCCCCGGTGATGCGCGACGGCTGGGCGCGGAAGCGGTGGCGGAAAATTTTGAACTCATCATCGCCGCCGGCGGCGACGGCACGGTCAACGAGGTGTTGAACGGCATTGGTGACGCGGACGGATTTCAGCGCGCGCGGCTTGGCGTGCTGCCGCTCGGCACGGTGAATGTCTTTGCGCGTGAATTAAAAATTCCGGCGCGCATCCCGGACGCGTGGGAAATTTTGAAACGCGGGAACGAAAAGAAAATTGACCTCCCTCTCGTAGAATTTTCGACCGCAGGAAAAACCGAGCGGCGATATTTTGTCCAGCTTGCGGGCGCGGGGCTGGATGCGCGGGCGATTGAACTCGTGAGCTGGCAGCACAAGAAACAAATCGGGCCGCTGGCCTACGTCATCGCGGGCTTCAAGGCGCTGGCGGAACGCAAACCAGAGATCACCGTCCGCGCGGACGGGCGGGAAATTTCCGGCGAAATGGTTTTGATCGGCAATGGCAAGCTCTACGGCGGTTCGTTTCAAATTCTCCCGGCGGCGGATTTGTCGGACGGGTTGCTGCATGTCTGCGTCCTGCCGCGCGCGAATTTTCTGACGCTGCTGGGCTGCGCGCCGAGTTTTCTTTTTCGGAAGAAGTTGCCGGAGAAAATGGTGCGGCGGCTGTGTGCCAAAAACTTTGTGCTGACCAGCGGGATCCCGGCGGCGTTTGAACTGGATGGTGAATGGGTGGGAAAATTGCCGGCCACCTTTTCCGTTGAGCCGAAGAAGCTGCGCGTCGTGGTGCCGTGACATTTGGCGGCGGCAGGGCTTGAAAGGTCGCGCAAAAGAGCGGCGCTGAAGCAGCCGCAGTCCAGACGCTTCGCGCTCGCCGGACGTTTCCAAACTGCGCGAAGCGTCTGGACTGCGGACGGTTTACCGCCGCTTTCGCACGCCCGCCGCACACGCCAGACCACAAGACTTCCGAAACTTTCTTCGCGGCCGCCGCGTCTGGAGTGGCAACTATGAATTTTAAGCCCTTTGTTTTCGCCGCGCTTGCTTTTGGATTTGTCGCGCAAGCTTTCGCCGCCGTCATCGGCACGAACGTTCCGGCGACACCGTTGACAGCGGAGCGCGTGGCGGCGCTGCCGGCGTGGAAAATCTATTTTGAAAATTCCGTGCGCCAGCGGCAGGCTGACCAGGGCTGTTTGCGCGCAGAGATGAAGGCGCACGGATTGAATCAAGCCATCCAGCCGCCCAAGTCCGCCTCGCCCAGGAACACGCCGCTCAACCGCGCGGCCGGCTGGTATGGCGGCGCGGAGGCCCGGCGCATCGCGGACTGCGTCGTCTCGTTCCAGACGCCGGCGGGCGGCTGGAGCAAGCACACGGACTTCACGCAGCACGTCCGCGCGCCGGGCGAATCTTTCGCGGGCGACAGCAATTCCCGTTTCATCATCACCAACGATTTTGACGCGCCCGCCGAGGTGAACTGGAGCTACATCGGCACGTTCGACAATGACGCGACGACGACCGAGCTGCGTTTTCTGGCGAAGGTGATTTCGGCGAACGGCACAAACAATGCCGCCTTGCACGCGGCGTTTGCGCGCGGGCTGGATTACGTTTTTGCCGCGCAATTTCCGAACGGCGGCTGGCCGCAGGTCTGGCCGCTGCAGGGCGGCTACCACGACGCCATCACTTTCAATGACGATGCGATGCTGCACATCATCCAGTTTCTGCGTGATGTTGCCGGCGGGGAAAAAGATTTTACTTTTGTATCGCCGGAGCTTCGTGCAAAAGCGGATGCGGGCTGGAAACGCGGATTGGACTGCATTCTTGCGGCGCAAATCGTCGCGAACGGCAAACGCACGGTCTGGGGCCAGCAGCATGACGCGCTCACGTTGGAGCCGGTCTCGGCGCGGAATTACGAGATGCCGTCCGCCGCGTCGAGCGAGAGCGGAACGATTGTGCTGTTCCTGATGCTGCTGCCGGGACCGGGTTCAAACGTGGTCGCGGCGGTTCATGCGGCGGCGGCGTGGTTTGAAAAAACGAAGATCAAGGGCAAGGCGTTCCGCGTCGTGGGCACGGAAAGCCGCAAGCTCGTGGACGCGCCGGGCAGCGGGCCGATCTGGGCGCGCTACTACGAGATCGGGACGGACAAACCAATTTTTGGCGACCGTGACCAAAGCATCCACGACGATGTGAACGAGATTTCGCGCGAGCGGCGGAAAGGCTACGGCTGGTTCAAGGACACGGGCAAGCGCGTGGAGCAGCATTATGCCAAGTGGGCCAAGCTGCATCCGCAGAAATAATTTTCACAGGAGGAAACAGAGGGCCGCAGGAAGTGACGAGAGAGCGCGCTGCATCCAAGCCCTAAAATTAAAAAGTATTTTCCCCGGCCAAACTCAGCGCCCGCGCAGGGACACCAGCGACGGCCGGCCTGGTCGCCGATTCCGAAAAACCCAAGACAGAATCATTGATGGCAGAATCATCGGGGCCGAATCATTCTGCCAGCCATCATTCTGTCAACCGCTGCCTGCTCAACGACTCCCGCTCAACTCTGCAACTGCCGGGACGACGACGGTGGCGCGTCCCGCAGTGTGGGATCGGCGTTGTAAAATCTCAACGGTCGAACGGGCAGCACCGGCGGCGGTTCGCAGGCGCGCTCCTGTCAGGCACCTCGTCATTTAAGAAGCGCCAAGTTTCAACTTCCAAGCCGTGCCACATGCCGCATGGTTTGGTGCCTGGAGCTTTTATTTCGCCGCCGAGTCGTCAAGGCCTTTGCCGTGGACGTTGTTCGCGGTGACGAGTGCGCCGTTGAAACCGGTGACGCGGATTTTGGAGAGGTTTACGTTGGTCATGTTCGCCAGCGAAATCGCGCGCGAACACGTTCCCGAAATGTCGGTGAGCGTGAAGCCGTCAATCGGGCGGGCCAGCGGAACATTGGTCCCGGCGACGAGGTCGGCGACATCCTGCACGCGGACATTTTTAAAGCTGAAGTTTTTAACGCGCGGCCATTTTTCCACGTCGCCGGGCACGGGGTCGGTGGCTTGAATGCCCTTTTTCATCAGGTCAATGCCGATGAACGTCGGGGATTTCAGGACGGTGAGGTTCTCGCCGGAAATATTTTCCATGAAGCCGCCGCGTCCGTCACGGCTCTTGATGAAGATGGCGTTTTGCTTGCCGGAGATGACGCAGTTTTGAATCTTCACGTTGCGGACGCCGCCGGACATTTCCGTGCCGAGGCCGATCGCCGCGTAAATGGAACTTTGCAGGCGGCAGTCGCGGATGACGACGTTCTGCGTGGGGCGGTTGAGGCTTTGCGCCGCCAGACCGCGCCCGGACTTCAACGCGATGGCGTCGTCGCCGGTGTTGATGTCGCAACGTTCGATGAGCACACCGTCGCAGGAATCCACGTCCAGGCCGTCGCCGTTGGCGTTCACGGTGCGAATGGTGAGGTTGCGCGCGGTGAGATTTTTACAGAACAAAAGATGGATGGACCAGAGCTGCTGGTATTGCGTGGTGAAGCCTTCGAGGACGGCGTTGGTGCAGCCGGTGAGTTCAATCAGCGCCGGGCCACGCGGATTGCGCAGTTTGCTGAGCGGCAGCGGCGGGCCAAAAATCGCGCCGCCGATGATGGTGATGTTCGCGGCGTCGGTCGCGGAAATCAGCGCGCTATGGCCTTCGCGGAATTCGCCTTCCCAGCGGACGTTCACGACGGGATAATCCGCGATGTCCGGGCTGCCGAGCAGGCTCGCGCGCGGGGCGAGCTGCAACGTGGTGTTCGAGTGGAGAATAATGCTGCCCGTCAGATAAACCCCTTCCGGCACCGACACCGTGCCGCCGCCGTTTTCCACGCAGGTGTCGAGCGCCTTCTGGATCGCGGCGGTGTCCTTGGTCACGCCGTCGCCCTTCGCGCCGAAGTCGAGGACGTTCAACGCCGGCCGTTCGGCGGCGCGGCCAATGGCGGCAACAAGATTCAAAACAACGAAGAGCGCGATCAGTTTTTTCATGCGGTCGAAAAATCTTGCGCGGTGCGGCGGGCGGAGTCAATCCGGCTTCGGCTTGCCGCCATCGCCA
>JAYVCM010000089.1:0-6997 GCA_043749955.1 Limisphaerales bacterium
CGAACTCACCAGCGTCACGCGCACATCCGTGCCGTTGAGATTGAGCGGGTCGCCGACTTGTTTCGTCACGGCGTCCGCCGCCGTCATCGCGTATTCGGGTTCAAACATCGTGAACAGCCGCCATTCACCGCCACGTTCCGTTTCCTCATAGACGAGCGTCGCATTTTCGCCATCCTTGGTTTGCAGGTTGAACTCGTTCCAATAATAAGTTTCACCGTCCACGTCCACGCCCATCACGACGCGGCCGATGAGCCGGAAATCTTTGCCGGCAAAATCGCCGTGCATGCCGATTTGAAGCCGCGTTGGATTCTCGTAGCTCATGTGAAAAAGTGCGGGACGAAGCGGCTCAAGTTGCCCGTGATGCGGCGCGTGTCCTCGCGGATGCCCAGCCCGGCGGCTTCGTGGTCAACCATCCACACGCCGAAGACCGGATGGTTGCCGCCGAAATCAGGAAGGTCCGCCGTCGCCTGAAAAATAAAACCTTCGTCGCCATAGTTGCCGCCGTTTTCCTCGATGACCACGCCGCCTTCGATCCACGAGACGTTGCTCCCTTCGCGGCTTAATTTCGGTTTGCGGATGAAGCGGCTGCCCAGCGGCTCCGCAGAATCATAAGCCGGCAGCAGATTCGGATGGCCTGGAAAAAGTTCCCAGAGAACCGGCAGCAGGCCTTTGTTGCTCAAAGGCATTTTCCACATCGGCTCGATGAACTGGATGCAATCCTTCGTGAGGTGGGCGCCGAACTCCTCGCCCCATAACCATTCCCACGGATACAACTTGAAGCCGCGTTCGATGCGTTCACCGTCGAGATCCACAAAACAATTTTCCTTCGCGTCCCAGCCGATGTCTTCGATGAAAACGGATTTCGTTTTCAGGCCGGCCTGTTCGCAGGTGTCGCGCAAATAGAGAATGGTCATCTCGTCCTCGGCGTGGCCTTTGATGCCGCTGAAGTGGATGAGCGGCGGTGTTTTCAAAATCGGAACGCCGGGCACCGTCCCGGCGAGTTGGGATTTTGAAAGCGATGAACTGGCCGAGACGGTGCTCGGCGTTCCGCCAAAATGTTTCCACGCGGCGATGAGCCGGTCGTGGATGGAATTGAACTGGTCGGCGTGCGGATGCGTTTCCTGCAGCCAGAACCATTGCGCGACGGCGGACTCGACGAGCGCGGTCGGCGTGTCGGCATTGTATTCGAGAAGTTTCGGCGGCGTGATGCCGTCGTAGCTCAAATCAAATCTCCCGTAGAGGCTGAAGTCATCGCGCTCCCACGATTTCAAAATCATTGGAACCGCCGCGTCGGAAATTCCCAGGCGCGACCACCAGTGGTTTTTGATGACCACTTCCGCCGCGTCAATGCAGAGGAAATGCAGTTTGTTCGCGGCGTCCTCCAGTTCGTTCACTTCAAGCTCGGTGAGTTCGTAGCAGGCGGATTCATCCCAGTAAGGGCCGTTCTCGTGCGAATGAAACGTGAGGCCGACGCGCTCCACTTTTTCGCGCCAGTCGGGACGGGGATGGCAGGCGTGGCGTTTCATCACGAATGAAAACCGGAATAGCCGCCCGAGGAATGCCAGCCGGAGCTGCTGCCGAAACCGCCGCGCGGCACGTCGGTGCGGACGATCTGCGCCACCTGCACGGCTTCCGGCGTGGGCGAGGAAATGTTGGTGATGCTCGCGCACGGCTGCGCGCCCCATTGTCCGCCGTAGTAATAAAGCCGCTTCTGTGCGTCGAAATGATTGTAGGGCATCGGATACCAGTTGCGGAACGGCGCGTGATAATAGCCGGAGCCGGGGACGAAAAAATTATTTGTGTAAAAATTCGACGTGCTGATGGCCGGCTTTTGTTCGCAGCCGGTCAACGCCGCCGTGGACAGGCTGCCGAGCAGGAGGAGGCGGATGCTTTGGCTCCGTTTCACTTGGCAGCTCCGGTCAGCCCACCATGGCCGCCGCGATGATGATGCTGACGCCGATGATCACCGCCGCCGCGACGATGGCCGCCGCGATGTTTTTGTGCTCGATGATCTCCTTGTGCAGATCGCCCGGCGTGCATTTGTCGAAAAGTTTGTAGCCCAGGATGGCGGCGGTGATGCCGATGGCGGCGAACAGCAGCACATTGCCGATGGCCTGAAGCAACGAGTGCGCGTGCCAGTTTTGGATCTGCTCCGGCGTCAGCACCGCTGGCACGTCGGCGGCGGCGAGCGAAGACGCGGCGGCGAGCAGGATGGCGGGAATCAAGAGGAATGATTTTTTCATAGGCGTTGGATTTGCGACGAGATTGTTCCACCGCGAAAAAACAGTCAATTACAACTCCCGACAAAATTCGGAATCGCTCCAAACTTTTAACGCAAAGGCGCAATGGTGCAAAGGCGCAAAGTTTTTGAAAACCTCTGCTCACGGTCTTGGGTCGCACCTGATGAAGGCAGCACGCGTCCGCCGCTCGCGTTCGGATTTGGCTGGCTTAACTTTGCGTCTTGGCCTCTTGGCGCCTTTGCGTTGAATTCCGTTTCAGAATTCGGCTGAACTCAGCCTTGTTCACTGATGAGCGGCGAGAACTGCCGCGTCTCCGGGTCGTAGGCGAACAGTTCCGCCGTGGCGATCTTGAAGAACCAGCCGTGCAGCCGCAGCGAGCCGTCCATCAGCCGGTTTTGCACACAGGGATAGCTGTGCAGGTTGTCGAGGCCGAACAAAACATTTTCCTCGGCGGCGGCCAGCGAGCGCTCCTCGGCCGTTTTGAGATGCGCGTAATCTTTTTTCAACATGTCCAGCACCGGCTCCGCGAGGCGCAGCCAGTCGCGCAGATGCGGCGTGGCCGGGCCGACGGGCGTTTCGCCGAGCAGCGCCGAGATGGCGCCGCACTGCGAATGACCGCAGATGACGATGTCGCTGACGCGCAGGTTTTCCACGGCGAACTCGATCGCGGCGGCGGTGGAATTGGTGTCGCCAGTGACGCTGGCGGGCGGGACGATGTTGCCGACGTTTTTCACGACGAACAAATCGCCCGGCTTGCTCTGCGTGATGAGTTCCGCCAGCACGCGCGAATCCGAGCAGGTGATGAAGAGCGTGTGCGGGTTCTGCCCCTCCTGCGACAGCTTGCGGAAAAGCTTGCGGTAATTTCCAAACTGGTCGGTCTGGAATTTATGGACGCCTTCGATGAGCCGTTGCATTTTTGTTGATGCGTGATGCGTGATGCGTGATTGGTTGTGCGCTCGCGTTTTCACGCATCACGCATCACGCATCATGCAAGATTTTTATTTTTCGCGCGCGATTCGGCGGTGAGCCGCACCTTGAATTGTTTCAATTCTGCCGCCAGCCGTTTGTCGCCCGTGGCGATGATCTGCGCGGCGAGGATGCCCGCGTTGCGGCCGCCGTTGATGGCGACGGTGGCGACCGGCACGCCCGGCGGCATCTGCACCATCGAAAGCAGCGAGTCAATTCCGTCCGTGGACTTGCCCAGGATCGGCACGCCAATGACCGGCAATGTGGTGAACGCCGCCGTGACGCCCGCCAAGTGCGCCGCGCCGCCCGCGCCGCAGATGATGACCTTCAGCCCGCGCGTGATGGCGCTGGAAACATATTCCTCCAGCCCGTGCGGATCGCGGTGCGCGGAGATGACCTTGGCCTCGCAGGCGACGTCGAATTCCTTCAACGCCTCGGCGGCGAGTTTCATCGTGGGCCAGTCCGAGTCGCTGCCCATCAGGATGCCGACGAGGGGTGAATTTATTTTGCTCATGAATTTTTTAAAAAGTTTTTTCCCGGTTCCGGGCGCGGAGAAATTAGCAACGCCCCGCCGCCGATGCAACGCCTTCATTCATAGTCCGGTTTCCAAAATTCGTGCCAATCCGTGAAATCCGTGCCAAAATTTCCGTGCCATGACGACGGCCAACAAAGTCACCATCCTGCGGATTCTGCTCATCCCGTTCTTCGTCGTGGAGATGATTTATTACGTCCGCACCGGCAATGAAGATTTCCGCCTCGCCGGACTGCTGTCGTTCGCCGTCGCCTCGATTCTCGATGGCGTGGACGGTTACATCGCACGCCGTTACCACCAGTGGAGCGAACTCGGCACGATTCTCGACCCGCTTGCGGACAAGCTGCTGCTCGTCTCGGCCATCGTCGTCTTGAGCTTCGACAATTTTCCGTATCTCGGCCAAATACCGTTCTGGCTGACGGGCACCATCATCGGGCGCGATTTGCTGCTCGGCATCGGCGCGGTGGTCGTGCGGCTGGTCGTTGGTAAAATCACCGTGCGTCCGCGTGTCACCGGCAAGATTGCGACGGTGCTGCAAATGGCCGCCGTCATCTGGCTGCTGCTGGAATGGGACACAGGGCAGGGGGCCGCGTGGCTGAAGCTCGTCGAACTCGGCGCGGGACTGTTCACCGGCGCCTCCGGTTTGCTCTACATTTTCGATGGCGCGAAACAACTCGGCACGCATCCGGCGAGTTTGCCGACGCAAAATAAATAGCTGGTAGGGCGGCGTTGCTGCGCCGCCCAAAATAGTGGGCAGAGCGGCAGCTCTGCCCTACCGTTCCATCGAGAATTTTATTTCCAATCTGCGCCATCCGCGTAATCTGCGGTTCAAAATTTATGGCCAAAGAAATTGAATTAAAACTGAAGGCGGGCGACGTCGCCCCGCCGTTCACTGTGGCGACCAGCGGCGGCGGAAAAATTTCCCTCGCGGATTATCTCGGCCAGAACGTCATCCTCTATTTTTATCCGCGCGATGACACGCCGGGTTGCACGAAGGAGGCCTGCGCCTTCCGCGATTATTTTAGTGAGTTCAAGAAACAGGGCGCGGTCGTCTTCGGCGTCAGCGCGGATTCGGTCAAATCGCACGACAAGTTCGTGGCGAAATTCAAACTGCCGTTCACGCTGCTCGCGGACGAGGACAAGAAAATCGTCGAGGCCTACGGTGTGTGGGGCGAGAAAAGTTTCATGGGCCGCAAATACCTCGGCATATTCCGCGTGACGTTCCTCATCGGGCCGGACGGCCGGATCAAGAAAATCTGGCCGCTGGTGAAGCCGGAGGAACACGCGGCGGAAGTTTTAAGCGCATTGGATTCTTGATTGATTTACAAACCCAAACGTGACAAGTTCGTCGCGTGACGAAAGACGCTGTTCATGAAACCTTGCGCGCGCAGCCATTCAAGCCGTTTGCGCTTCGCTTGACTGATGGCTCGACGATTCCCGTGCCGCATCCGGAATTTATTTCAATCAGTCCGGGCGGGCGCACGGTGATTGTATTTCAGGGCGAAGAAAAATTTTCAATCGTGGATGTCGGGCTGCTTACGGCCATTGAATTTAATTCGAACGGCCATTGATTTTTCTGCAATAAAACAACAACACCAAACTAAAAATACAAAACTATGCCCATTCCCGTCGGCTCCAAAGCCCCTGATTTCACGCTCAAATCCAAGACTCCCGCTGATGTGGAAGTCAAGTTGAGCAACAACATCGGCAAAAAAAACACCGTGCTGCTGTTTTTCCCGCTCGCGTTCACCGGCGTCTGCACGACGGAAATGTGCAGCGTCACCGCCGGCCTCGACGCGTATGCCGGCCTCGGCGCGGAGGTCATCGCCGTCAGCGTGGACAGCCCGTTCGCGCAGGCCGCGTGGGCCGCGAAGGAAAAAATCACCATCACGCTCGCCAGCGATTTGAACAAGACCGTGACCAAGGCCTACGACGTGGTGTTCCCGATGCTCGCCGGCGTGGGCGACACCTCCGCGCGCGCGGCCTTCGTCATTGATAAGCACGGCGTCGTCCAATACAGCGAACAGACCCCGACGCCGAAAGAGCTGCCGAACTTCGAGGCCGTCAAGGCGGTGCTGGCGAAGTTGAAGTAAATCCGTCCGCAGTTTTCAAACGCCGTCGCTGAACGCAAGTTTGGTGGCGGCGTTTGGCTTTTATTGTGGTCGTGCGAAGGATGCGAAGGGAATTTGTTCTTCAGCGGGGAAAAACATCAACGCAACGGCGCAGTTCGGCGGAGCCGCCACGAAAGGAGCGCGGACAGCCTTGTCCGCAAGTCCCGGCCCGCGAGCCACACGCGGACAAGGCTGTCCGCGCTCCGCGAAAACTCAACCGGATTTTTCCCTTTGCCGCTTTGCGCCTTGGCGTTAAGTCCGTTTTCAATTTTATTTCAACCGGGATGCCTGGCATCGGTGCATTTTAGTTTTTTTGAGAAGCGGCCGCTTGCTCAATCCCAAAGGGATTGCGTCCTTCAGCCCAAGGTTGCGAGGCACGAGCTACCTTGGGAACACCATGCCCAGGAACGCAACCCCATCGGGGTTGTGGCCCGGCCCGCCGACGTTCACCGCCGCCGCAACCCCGTTGGGGTTGTGATTTTCTCGCGACGCTTAACCCAGGGTGGCTCGTTCCTCGCGACCCTGGGCTTTGCGCCGGAATCCCTTTGGGATTCCTCGACGGCTCGGTCAGCCATGGAAGATACTGAAATGCGCCTGCCTTGTGATCTTTGCAACCGGGCGACTTGGAAATTCACCCGTAACTCTACATTTGTAAATTACCCGCTTGACAATCTCCACGGTTGTAGAGAATCTCGCCCCATGTCCAAGCCCACCGTGGAACTTACCGAGTCCGAATGGTCCGTCATCAAGGCCGTTTGGGAAACCGAACCCTGCACCGCGCCCGCCATCCAGGAAAAACTATTCAAGCCCACCGGCTGGCATTACTCCACCGTCCGCACCTTGATGGACCGCATGGTCATCAAGGGCGTGCTCAAGGCGAAGAAGGAGGGCAAGCTGACCATTTACCAGTCCGTCGTCACCCGCGCGCAAGCGCAAAGCGGGGAAGTTTTTTACGCGCTCAAGCACGCCTTCAACGGCGCGCTCACGCCGATGGTGCAATGCCTGCTGGACACGAATGACATTACACACGCGGAGCTGGTGGAATTGAAAAAAATCATCGCCACCCACGAATCGGGCGGCGCGGCGGTGAAGCGTGACGGCAAGGCCGGCAAGAAAGGCCGCGCGTGAATCTCCAATGGCTGGCCTCG